>NZ_QHJN01000131.1:0-23205 GCF_003947565.1 Actinomadura sp. WAC 06369
GCCCCAATCCACCCCGGCAATAACCCCACCCAGCCGCAACAGAGCACCGAAGCCACTACCGGCACAGGCACCCCGCCTGCACCTGCACCGGCGGCACCGGCGTCTCCGGCTGCTTCGGACGGCAGCGGCGGCATCGTGGGCATCGGCGGCTCCGGGCGGCGTCGGAGGCGTCGTGGGCACCGGCTGCCTCGGCCACTCCGGTGTCTTCGGCTGCTCCGGGGTTGCCGGCGGCACGGGGCGGCTGTGGCCGTTCCGGACGGCATCGGTGGCGTCGTGGGCATCGGCGGCTCCGGGCGGTTTCGGCCGCTCCGGCGGCTCCGGGCGGCTCCGGCGGCTCCCGTCGGGCGGTCGGACGGTGGCATGGAGTAGCGCGGGGGTGTCGGCGGGTCGTTCCGTCAGGTGATCGAGAGCGGGCCGCCGGGCGGTCGCCGCGATCGTTCCCACACCGTCGTGGGGACGCCGGACACCACCGGCACGATCGCGGTGGCCCGCGCCCGCCCCGTCACAGACGGCCGTACATATGTGAGGGCTCCGCCTATAAGCCCGCCTTGGGGCCGCCCCGTGGCAAACCCGCAGTCCCCGACGCCCAGGGCGGGCCGTTGGGGCGGCCCCATGCCATCGACGCGGCCGCCGACCCTTGGCCCCCGCTGATCCCGAAGGTGGTGAGCAGCCATCCGTACCCGGCTCCCGACAATCCCGGCCGCTCCCACGCGTCCAGCACGAACACCGAGAGGTGCCGGCAGCCTCCCGTGGCCGTACACGCCCGTCCACGACGGCGCCGACCTCGCTCCGACCGCCCGCGCACGGCTCGCCGACCTCGATCGCCAGGTGATGGACCTCGCGGCCAGGCAGGTCGAGCGGCGCGAACGGACGCTTGTGGACGGCGGCCGAGTTCCGCTCGCTGATCATCGGCCGTCCCGTTCTGCGCCGCATCGCCCAGCGCCTTGTGCGGGCGGCGGGCCCCTCGACGTTCCGCCTGGACGAGGACCGCATGTTCGCCGCCGTTCACGACGCCCCGTTCGTCGTGCCGCCCGACGCCCGAATCACCCCGCCGCACCTCGACGACACCCCGCCGGGTTTCCTGAGAACCCGCTATCCGGGGCCCTCAGGCCCTCGCGTGGGGTGCGTGGATGCCTAGCGGCTACCCGGCTGCCGGTCGGGGCGGCTTCTGCGGACCGCCGCCGGGGCCCTCAGGCCCTCGCGTGGGGGCGTGGATGTCTCGGGCGACTGGGGAGCACTTCGCATGGGCGTGTTTGTTCGGGTTGAGGGGCGGCTGGTCGGCCGCGTGCGCCTGCCGGCTCCGTGGGCTTGCGCCGGTTGGCGTGCCTGTGACGGGGGCGCCTGGGTCAGGAGACGGCTTCGCCGGGTTTGCCGGGGTCGATGCGGCGGTCGGGGTTGCGGGCGTTCCAGGCCCGCATCCGCGGGGGGTAGCCGACGATCTGGACGTCGTAGACGGGGGCGCCGAGGTCGCGGGCGACCTTGCCGATGACTTCGGGGGCGCCGACGCGGCGGCGGGTCCACTCGCCGTCGTGGGCGACGGCGACCGCGGTGGTGTCGGTGGCGAAGGTCTCCGGCTCGACGAAGAACTCCACGCCGCGGCGGGAGCGCGCGAAGGCGATCAGCGCCTCGATGTCGGCGTCGGTGGCCTCGCGGTCGAGCCTTGTCACCGAGGACCCGCGGTGCTTGCGGATCCCGAACCGGTCCCGGAACCTCATGATCTGCCCTGTCGGCTGGGTGGCGCCCCCCGTTCCCGGGGGCTGGTCTGACGATAAACGATCGCTTGCTCGCGGCGGTTCCCGACACGGCGGTCGCGTCCCGGACGGGCGGGGTTCCGCGATCTAGACTGGCGGGGCTCGAAGATCGGGGGGAGCGGATGGACGGGCCTGGCCTGGTCCGGCGGGGGGCCGCGGCCGTGCTCGCGGCCGCGCTGTGCGGGTGGCTCAGCACGCTGGCGCCGTCGGCCGGTTCGGTGGCGGTCGTGGCCGTGCAGGCGGTGCGGGAGGAGCCGGCGCCGCCGGCGCCGCCGCCGGAGCCGGAGGTCGACTGCGCGCGGGCGAAGTGCGTGGCGCTGACGTTCGACGACGGGCCGGTGCCCGGGACGGCGGAGCTGCTGGACGTGCTCGAGGCGCGGGACGTCCGGGCGACGTTCTTCGTCGTGGGGGAGAAGGCCGCGGAGCACCCGGAGCTGGTGCGGCGCCAGCACCTGGCGGGCCACGAACTGGGGAACCACAGCTACACGCACGCGGACCTGGGGGCCGCTTCGGGGGAGCGGGTGCGGTCGGAGCTGCGAAGGACGCAGGACGTCATCCGGCGCGCCAGCGGGTTCACGCCCGTGCTGCTGCGCCCGCCGTACGGTTCGATGTCGAGGACGCTGACGCGGGAGGCCCGGGAGTCGGGGCTGTCGCAGGTGCTGTGGTCGGTGGACCCGCAGGACTGGAGCGAGCGCGACACCGGGTCGGTCGAGGAGCGGGTCGTCGAGGGGACGCGGCCGGGGGCGGTCGTGCTGATGCACGACATCCACGGTTCGACGGTCGACGCGGTGCCGGAGATCATCGACCGGTTGCGGCGCGACGGGTACGTGTTCGTCACCGTGTCGGAGTTGTTCGACGGGCGGCTCACCCCCGGGGAGGAGTACGTCGAGCGGGAATCAGGGCAGCCTCAGGGACTTCCCTGATGGCCCGGCGGGCGGGGCGCGCGGACTATGGGGACATGAGTACTCAAGGCCACCTGCGGGTGTCGGACGCCGAGCGTGAACCCGCCCTCGGACGGCTGAAGGACGCGTTCGCCGAGGGGCGGATCGACCACGACGAGTTCGACATGCGCACGCATCTGGTGCTGACGGCGAAGACACGGGACGATCTGGCCTCGGCCACGGGTGACCTGGCGCCCGCGCCGGCGGCGGGGGGTGCCGTCGCGGTGCAGGGCGACGAGCGGGTGGTGGCGGCGGTGGCGCACGGGCTGGGCGCGTTGACGCTGTTCGTCGGGCCGCTGGTGGTGATGCTGACGCGGGGCCGCCGGTCGGAGTACGTGCGCAGGCAGGCCGCGGAGGCCGTGAACCTGCAGCTGACGCTCCTGGTGATCACGATCGTGACGTTCGGGGTCGGCGGCGTGCTCTACTCCGTGGCGTGGATCGCGTCGGTCGTCGCGGCGATCTACGCGCTGGCCGGGGAGCCGTTCCGGTACCCGTGGATCTTCCGCCCGGTCAAGTAGCACTCGGGTTTGTGGGCGCGCCCCCACGGGGAAAGGTTGACCGACCGCCTCGTAGGGAGATGGATCAGCGTGCCCATGCCTTTATTCCCCTCCCTGCCTGTGATGACAACAACGTCCGGGTTATGTGGACCGTACATGGGATGATCGATTAACTATGTTCGGGAGGGGTACATGACGGAGCTTGCGATCAAGGGCGATCACCAGCGGGCGGTGGAGGCGCTCAGGCGGTCCTACGCGGCGATCCCGGCGGGCACGCCGGTGCGGCTGGCGAAGAAGACCTCGAACCTCTTCCGGTGGCGCGACCCCTCGGCGGCCCCCGGCCTGGACGTGTCCGGGTTCGACAGGGTGCTGAGCGTCGACCCGGACGAGCGGACCGCGCAGGTCCAGGGCATGACGACCTACGAGGACCTGGTCGACGCGACGCTGCCGCACGGGCTGATGCCGACGGTCGTCCCGCAGCTGAAGACGATCACGCTGGGCGGCGCGGTCACCGGGCTGGGCATCGAGTCGACGTCGTTCCGCGACGGTCTCCCGCACGAGTCGGTGCTGGAGATGGAGGTCCTGACCGGCGACGGGCAGATCGTCACGGCGACGCGCGACAACGAGCACGCGGACCTGTTCTACGGGTTCCCGAACTCCTACGGGACGCTCGGCTACTCGCTGCGGTTGAAGATCGAGCTGCGGCCGGTGCGGCCGTACGTCCGGCTGCGGCACCTGCGGTTCGGCGACGCGGCGTCGCTCGCGAAGGCGATGGCGGACATCACCGAGTCGCGGACGTACGAGGGCGAGGCCGTCGACTTCATGGACGGCACGGTGTTCAGCGGGTCGGAGCAGTACATCACGCTGGGGTTCTTCACGGACGAGGCGCCGTACACGTCCGACTACACCGGTCAGGAGATCTACTACCGGTCGATCCAGCGGCGGTCGGTCGACTTCCTGACGATCCGCGACTACATCTGGCGCTGGGATACCGACTGGTTCTGGTGCTCGGGCGCGTTCGGGGTGCAGAACCCGCTCGTGCGGCGGGTGTGGCCCGACAAGGCCAAGCGGTCGGACGTGTACCGGAAGCTGGTCGCGTACGACCGGCGGTACCACGTCGTCGCCCGGGTGGAGCGGTGGCGCGGGCTGCGGCCGCGCGAGGACGTCATCCAGGACATCGAGGTCCCGGTGGAGCGGCTGCCGGAGTTCCTGGAGTTCTTCCACGAGAAGATCGGGATGAGCCCGATCTGGCTGTGCCCGCTGCGGGTGAAGGAGCAGTGGCCGCTGTACCCGCTCGAGCAGGGCCGGACGTACGTGAACGCGGGGTTCTGGGGGACGGTGCGGATCCCGCCGGGGCAGATCCCCGAGTACCACAACCGGCTGATCGAGCGCAGGGTCGCGGCCCTGGACGGGCACAAGTCGCTCTACTCGACGGCGTTCTACGGCCGTGACGAGTTCTGGCGCTACTACGACGGGGAGACCTACCGGCGGCTCAAGGGCGCCTACGACCCGGACGGGCGGCTGCTGGACCTCTACGACAAGTGCGTGCGCGGGCGCTGACCTGGCGCCCGCCGTTTTCGGGGGGCCCGGCGGCGAGCGGCGGCCGACCGCGTCGGCGGCCGGCGGACGCGCCCGTCCGGGTGGAGAGACAGGAGGGAACAAGATGACGCTGGCCAAGGTCTTCGAGCAGCTCGCCGGGCCGCAGGCGCCAGTGGAGTTCACGGCGTACGACGGTTCGCGGGCGGGGGCGCCCGGCGCCGACATCCGGGTCCACGTGCGTTCGCCGTACGCGGTGTCCTACCTGGTGCATTCGCCGGGGGCGCTCGGTCTCGCGCGCGCCTACGTGACCGGGATGGTCGACGTCCACGGCGACATGATCACGGCGCTGTCCACGATGCAGGCGCTGTTCGGTGAGGTGACGGGGCGGCAGAAGGCGGGGATCCTCACCGAGGTGATGCGCGACCCGCTGCTGCGCGGCGCGGTGTCGCGGCGGCTGGACCCGCCGCCGCAGGAGGCGCCGTTCAGCCGGATCCCGTCGTGGCTGCGGCACTCCAAGCGGCGCGACGCGCGGGCGATCTCGCACCACTACGACGTGTCGAACACGTTCTACGAGTGGGTGCTGGGCCCGTCGATGGCGTACACGTGCGCGTGCTACCCGGCGGAGGACGCGACGCTGGAGGAGGCGCAGTTCCACAAGCACGACCTGGTGGCCAAGAAGATCGGGCTGCGGCCCGGGATGCGGCTGCTGGACGTGGGCTGCGGCTGGGGCGGCATGGTGATGCACGCCGCGCAGGAGTACGGCGTGAAGGCGCTGGGCGTGACGCTGTCGAAGCAGCAGGCGGAGTGGGCGCAGAAGGCGATCGCCGACCGCGGCCTGTCCGACCTGGCGGAGGTCCGGCACCTGGACTACCGGGACGTGGCCGAGTCGGGGTTCGACGCGGTCAGCTCCATCGGGCTCACCGAGCACATCGGCAAGGCGAACCTGCCGTCGTACTTCTCGTTCCTGTACGGGAAGCTGAAGCCCGGCGGGCGGATGCTGAACCACACCATCACGCGGCCCGACAACCTGGCTCCGCCGCGCAAGGAGAACGGGTTCATCAACCGGTACGTGTTCCCGGACGGCGAGCTCGAGGGCCCGGGGTACGTCCAGATGCAGATGAACGACGCCGGGTTCGAGATCCGGCACCAGGAGAACCTGCGGGAGCACTACGCCCGCACGCTCACCGGCTGGTGCCGCAACCTGGACGAGCACTGGGACGAGGCCGTCGCCGAGGTCGGCGAGGGCACGGCCCGCGTGTGGCGCGTCTACATGGCGGGGTGCGTGCTCGGCTTCGACCAGAACTGGATCCAGCTGCACCAGACGCTCGGGGTGAAGCTGGACGAGAAGGGCAACTCCCACATGCCGCTGCGTCCCGACTGGGGCGTGTGACGGCGGCGGCGCTCCCGCGGAAACGACGAGCCGACCGGCTGACCGGTCGGCTCGTCGCGTTTCCGGGTCCGCTCAAGGCGTCCGGCGCGCGCGTGTACACGGCACCTGGCGGGGGACGGGCGAGGCGTGGAGCGTCGCAGAGGGGTCGCGGAGGTCGCCGAGGAACTGCTGGGCGTCCGGGAGCTGCGTCCCGGGCAGCGTGAGGCGATGGAGGCGCTCGCCGGGGGACGGGACGCGCTGGCGGTGCTGCCGACGGGGTCGGGGAAGTCGGCGGTGTACGAGGTGGCGGGGGTGCTGCTGGGCGGCCCGGTCGTGGTGGTGTCGCCGCTCGTGTCGCTGCAGCGCGACCAGGCGCTGGGGCTGCGGGAGGCGGGCCTGGAGACGCACGTCCTGAACGCGGCGGCCGGACGGGCGCGGCGCGAACGGGCGGACGCGGCCCTCGCCGCGGACCGTCCGGCGTTCGTGTTCATGGCGCCCGAGCAGCTGCTCCGCGAGGACGTGCGGGCGCGGCTGGGGGAGTCGCCGCCGCGGCTGCTGGTCGTGGACGAGGCGCACTGCGTCTCGGCGTGGGGCCACGATTTCCGCCCGGACTACCTGCGGCTCGGCGCGGTGGTCGCGGCGCTGCGGGACCGTCCGGTGGTGGCGGCGCTGACGGCGACGGCCGCGCCGCCGGTCCGCGCGGAGATCGTCGAGCGGCTCGGCATGCGGGACCCGGCGGTGGTGGTCCGGGGGTTCGACCGGCCGGGGATCCGGCTGTCGGTGCGCCGGTTCGGGGACCCGGACGAGCAGGCCGACGCCGTCGTGCGGACCGCGGAGGGACTGGACGGCTCGGGCATCGTCTACGCGGCGACGCGCAAGGACACGACCGGGTACGCGGAGCGCCTGCACAGCGCGCGCGCCTACCACGCGGGCCTGCGCAAGAAGGAGCGGGACGCGGTCCAGGCGGAGTTCATGGACGGACGTACGCGCATCGTCGTCGCGACGAGCGCGTTCGGGATGGGGATCGACAAGCCGGACATCAGGTTCGTGCTGCACGCGCACGTCACCGGTTCGCCGGACGAGTACTACCAGGAGGTCGGCCGCGCGGGGCGGGACGGCGAACCGGCCGAGGCGGTCTGCTTCTACCGTGCGGAGGACCTCGGCCTGCCGCGCTTCTTCACCGGCGGCCTGCCGGACGAGGAGACGCTCGGTGCCGTCTACGCGGCGGTGCGCGAGGGGACCGGGACGCGCCGCGAGCTGGCGGCGCGCACCGGCCTGTCGGCCCGCAGGCTGGCGGTGCTGCTGGACCTGCTCGCCGAGGCGGGGGCGGTGCGCCTGCGGCGGCGCGTGCGTCCGGTCCCCGATCCGCCGTCCCCGGACGCGGCGGTCGCGGAGGCGGTGCGCCTCGCGGAGAACCGGCGGGACGTGGAGCGGACCCGCATCGAGATGATGCGGCGGTACTGCGAGCTGGCCGACTGCCGGCGCCGCTTCCTGCTGCGCTACTTCGGCGAGACCTACGACCGGCCGTGCGGGCACTGCGACAACTGCGAGGCGGGCCGCGCCGAGACGCGCGCGGACAACCGCACGTTCCCGACGGGCACGCGGGTGGAGCACCGCGAGTGGGGGCGGGGACGGGTCGTCGAGGGCGCGGGCGACCGCGTCACCGTCCTGTTCGACGACGTCGGCTACCGCGAGCTGCTCGTCGAATCGGTCCTGGACAACGATCTGCTCAAGCGCGTCTAAACCCGGTCAAGATTCCTCTCGCGCCGAGGTCCCCGCAGGTCGAACGGGGTAGGCGGGGGGCAGGACGTCGAGCTGGGGGGACGCGTGGCCATGCACATCCGGTCCCCGGTGAAGCCGATGCTGGCGGCGGCCGTGGACCGCGTGCCGGAGCCGCAGGCGTGCCCCGGCGGGTGCCGCTACGAGCCGAAGTTCGACGGGTTCCGCGCCATCGCGATCGTGGACGAGGCGGGCGCGGTGCTGCTGGCGTCCCGCCGCCGCACGCGGTTCAACGAGGCGTTCCCCGAGGTGGCGGCGGCGGTGGCGGAGCTGGTGCCGCCCGCGACGGTGCTGGACGGCGAGATCGTCCGGTGGGGTCCGGACGGGCGGCTGGACTTCGGCGCGCTGCAGCGCCGGCACGTCGCCGGGCGCCGCCGCCCGGACCTGGCGCGGGCCGAACCGTGCCACTACGTGGTGTTCGACGTCCTGGAGGCCGGCGGCGCGGACCTGCGGCGGCGCCCGCTGCGAGAGCGCCGCGCGGTCCTGGAACGGTTGCTCGGGGACGTCCCGGCCGCCGCGCGGGTGGTGGCGTCGCCGCAGACGGCGGACGTCGCGGAGGCGCGCCTGTGGTTCGAGGCGCTCGCCGAGCAGGGCATCGAGGGGCTGGTCGTCAAGGACGCCGACGGCGCGTACCTGGAGGGGCGGCGCCGCTGGAAGAAGGTGAAGCGCCGGACGACGGCGGAGGGGATCGTCGGCGGCGTCACCGGCACGCGGCAGGCGCCGGAGTCGCTGATCCTGGGCCGGTTCGACGCGGACGGCCGGCTGCGGGTGGTCGCGCGGACGACGCCGCTGCCGCCCGCCGCGCGCACCGGGCTGGCGGCGGTGCTGCATCCGGGGTCGCCCGACCATCCGTGGCCGGCGGAGCTGCCGTCGGGGTTCGCGGGCGGCCCGTACGGCTCGCACCCGCCGATCCGGTACGTCCGCACCGAGCCGGAGACGGTGGTGGAGTTCAGCGCGGACGCGGCCGTGGAGAACGGCCGCTGGCGGCACGCCGTCCGGTACGTCCGGATGCGGGCGGAACTGGACCCGTCGGACGTGCCGCCGTTCGGCGACCCGTACTGACCGCCCGCGTCAGCCGGCGAGCCAGTCGAGGACCAGCCGGCCGACCTCGGCGGGCCGGTCGCGCTGCAGGAAGTGCCCGGCGCCGGGGACGAGCCGGGCCCGGGAGCCCGGCGGCAGCGCGGCGACGATCGGGGCGAGGTCGCCGCCCGGCGCGACGACGTCCGCGCCCATGCAGCCGTCCTCGTCGCCGTGCAGGTAGAGGACGGGACGGGTGCCGCGCGCGTCCGCCGCTTCCTGCGCGGCGGCGTAGCGCTCGATGTGCCGCTCCGGATCGAGCATCGCGCGGTAGTAGCCGAGCGCGGCGGTGATGTTGCCGGGCGCGGCGAGGCATTCCATGACGCGGTCGACCTCCGCCGTCGGGTCGGGCGCGCCGGGCGGCGACCAGTCGCGCCACAGCCCCTCCACGAACTCGCGGTTCAGGATCGTCTCGGCGAGCGCGGTCTGGAACACGAACACGTAGAACGAGCGCTTGAGCTGCCCGTACGCGAAGAACGAGCTGACCAGCACCTCGATCGGCGGGACCGCCATCGCGACGGCCCGGCGCCACCGGTCCGGTGCCATGCTCGCGGCCCCGTAGGCGGCGGCCGCGCCCCAGTCGTGGCCGATGAGGACGGCGTCCGGGCCGCCGCCGAGGGCCTCGTGGAGCGCGACGGCGTCGGCGGCCAGCGCGCCCGTCTGGTAGGCGCCGTCCGCCGGGACGGACGTGGGCGCGTAGCCGCGCATGAACGGGGCCACGGCGCGGTACCCGGCGGCGGCCAGGTCGGTGAGGAGGGGACGCCACGTGTGCGGGGAGTCGGGGAAGCCGTGCAGGCACAGCGCCAGCGGCCCGTCCGGCGGCCCGGCCTCCAGGTAGCCGAACGTCAGCCCGTTCGCGTCGATCGTCCCGTCGGAGATGTCGGTGAAGTCGCCCATGCGCTCGCCTCCTCGTGGCGCCGCCACCCTCTCATCACGACGGCGGCGGCGATGTGACCCGGGTCACCTAATGCCGTGCGGACTCGCCGCGCCGCACTTTACTCTGAGAGGGTGCATGTAAACCGAATCGGATTCGGAATGATGAGGTGACACCGTGCTCAAGGCCGAGGACATCAACCTGACGGACTGGGATTTCTGGCGCCGTCCCCACGACTACCGCCATGAGGCGTTCAAGGCGCTGCGGGGGCACGGCGAGCTGATCCGCTACGACGAGCCCGAGGTCGTCATCGTCGAGCAGGGCCCCGGCTACTACGCGCTGACCCGGCACGCCGACGTCGTCGAGGCGTCCCGCCGCCCCCAGGACTTCTGCTCGGGGCGCGGCACGATCAGCATTCCGGACATGCCCGGCGACCTGCACGAGTACTTCGGCTCCATGATCAACATGGACGACCCGCGGCACGCCAAGATCCGCCGGATCGTCTCCCGCGCGTTCTCCCCGCGCATGATCCAGCGGTTCGAGGACAAGGTCGAGGCGGTCGCCGCCGAGCTGGTGGACGGCATCGCCGCCGGCCGCGGGACGGGCGACTTCGTGCAGGACGTCGCCGCCCGCCTCCCCCTGAAGATCATCTGCGACATGATGGGGATCGGCGAGGAGCACTACGGCACCGTCCTGGACGCCACCAACGTCATCCTCGCCGGCAACGACGCGGAGTTCCTCCCCACCGGCAGCGCCGAGGAGATGGCGATGGCGCTGCTCGGGGCCGGCGAGACCCTGAAGGGCCTCGTGGAGGACCTCGGGCGCCGCCGGCGCGCCGAGCCCACCGACGACCTGACGTCCGCGCTGGTCAACGCGAACATCGACGGGGAGTCGCTGACCGACCAGGAGCTCGGCTCGTTCTTCATCCTGCTCGTCGTCGCGGGCAACGAGACGACCCGCAACGCGATCGCGCACGGCCTCGACCTGTTCACCCGGCACCCCGAGCAGCGGGCCCTGCTGGTCGAGGACTTCGACGGCCGCATCGCGGGTGCCGTCGAGGAGATCGTCCGCTACGTGTCCCCGGTCATCTGGATGCGCCGCACCGCGACCCGCGACACGACGCTGAACGAGCACGAGATCAAGGAGGGCGACAAGCTCGTCCTGTACTACTGGTCCGCGAACCGGGACGAGTCGGTCTTCACCGACCCGGAGAAGTTCGACATCCTCCGCGACCCCAACCCGCACGTCGGGTTCGGCGGCCCCGGCCCGCACTTCTGCCTGGGCGCCCACCTCGCCCGCCGCGAGATCACCGTGATGTTCCGCGAGCTGCTGCGCCGCGTCCCCGACATCCGGGCCGGGGAGGCCGAGCGGCTGGAGTCGAACTTCATCAACGGCATCAAGCGCCTGCCGTACACGTTCTGAACGCGCGGAGCGGGCCCCGGCCGGCGGCCGGGGCCCGCTCGCGGACGGGTCAGCGCAGCTCGCGCTTGAGGATCTTGCCCGTCGCGGTCATCGGCAGCTCGTCGCGGAACTCGACGATCCGCGGGTACTTGTAGTTCGCGAACTGCTCCTTGCCCCACGCGACCAGCTCGTCCTCGGTGACCGTGGCGTCCGGCGTGCGGATCACGTACGCCTTGATCTCCTCGCCGTGGCTGTCGTGCGGGACGCCCACCACGGCGGCCAGCGACACCTGCGGGTGGGTCATCAGGACCTCTTCGAGCTCCCGCGGGTACACGTTGTAGCCGCCCCGGATGATCATGTCCTTGGAGCGGTCGATGATGAAGTAGTAGCCCTCCTCGTCGCGGCGGGCCACGTCCCCGGTGCGGAACCAGCCGTCGCGGATCGCGGCCTCGGTCGCCTCGGGCCGCTTGTAGTAGCCCTTCATGATGTTGTGGCCGCGGATCGCGATCTCGCCGGGGCCCTCGCCCTCGACGTCCTTCCAGTCGTCGTCGATCAGCTTCATCTCGACGCCCCACACCGGCAGCCCGATCGAGCCGGGCTTGGTCGGGCGGTCCGGGCGGTTGAACGACGCGACCGGCGACGTCTCCGACAGCCCGTAGCCCTCCAGCACGTCCGCGCCGAACTTCTCCTTGATCCCCTTGAGGACCTCCATCGGCAGCGCCGCGCCGCCCGACACCGCGACCCGCAGGTTCTCCCGGATCGTCGCGACGTCCTCCGCGGACGTGTCGTGGGTCAGCAGCCCCCAGTACATCGTCGGGACGCCCGCGAAGATGTTCACCTTCTCGCGGACCATCAGCGCGACGGCCTCCCCGGCGTCGAACCGCGGCTGCATCACCAGCGTCGCGCGCCGGTAGAACCCGACGTTCATCACGCACGTCTGGCCGAAGATGTGGAACAGCGGCAGCGTCACCAGCGACACGTCGTGGAGCGTCTTGGCGAACAGCGTGTCGTCCACCATCGCGTTCATCAGCAGGTTGCCGTGCGACAGCTCGGCGCCCTTCGGCTGCCCGGTCGTCCCGCTCGTGTAGATGATCACCGCGGTGTCGGTGGCCTCGCTCAGGTGCGGCTCGAACGTGCCGGGTTGCCCGCCCAGCGCCGCCCAGAACAGCTCCGCCCCCTCGATCGGCGACTCGGTCGCCGCCGGGTTCGCCGGCAGCAGGAAGAAGTGCTCGCACTCCGCGGCCTGGTCGAACCCGGCCTTGCCCATCTCGCCGAGCGGCAGCTCCGGCGTCCCCTCGAAGCAGAAGAACGCCTTCGCGTCGGAGTCGGCCAGGTGGTAGGCGATCTCGCGCGGCTTCAGCAGGACGTTCAGCGGGACGACGACCGCGCCGGCCTTGAGCGCCCCGAAGTAGACCATCGGGAAGTACGGCAGGTTGGGGCTGGACAGCGCCACCTTGTCGCCCGGTCCGATGCCGCGCGACCGCAGGAGGTTCGCGACCTGGTTCGCGACCGAGTCGATGAAGGAGTACGGCAGCCGCAGGTCGCCGAACACGACGGCGTCGCGGTCCGGCGTCTCGCGGGCGGCGTCCTCCAGCAGCACGGACAGGTTGAGCATGGCACTCCTCGCGCGGAACGGATGACCGGCCGGTTGTTACCGGCGAGTCTACGAATCGTTCCGCTCATCCTGCTGTATCCGGACGTGTCCGCGCCATGGTGCGACGCCCTTTTTGACGTGCCGTTTTGCCCCGACGGCCCGGTCGCGGGGACGGGCGTGACGGGAGGGGCACGGAGCGTCCCGGACCTGCCGGTCGTGTCACGATCCGGGCCGGATCGTTCCCGGGCGGTGCGCCGCCGCGCGCGCCCGTCCCCCGGCCCGGTTACGATGACCGTTCCGGGAAAAGGGGGCATTGTCGTGATCATTTTCGGCTGGCGCGTGGTGTTCTTCACCTTGGGCAAGGGCGTCTTCCACTGCCCGCAGTGCGGCGGCGACCGCGAGTACCGCCGGCGCCAGGGCCGCAACTTCTTCACCCTGTTCTTCATCCCGGTGCTGCCGCTGAACAAGACCGGCGGCGAGGTCGTCGAGTGCGGCACCTGCCGCGGCCGCTGGACGCCCGGCGTCCTGGAGGTCCCGACGACCGCGCAGCTCGCCCACATGCCCGCGATGCTCCTGCGGATGGCGATCGCCCAGGTCCTGCGCTCCGGCGACTACACCCACGCGCCCGCCCGCTCCCGCGCCGTCGCCGTCGTCCGCCAGGCCGGCGAGAGCGGCTACGACGAGAGCGCGCTGAACGCCGACCTCGGCCGCCCGTTCGACGACGTGCGCCGCGAGATGGGGCGCGCCTCGTCCGCGCTGGCCCCCGAGGCGCGGGAGAGCATCCTGCGCGCCGCCGCCGAGATCGCCCTCATGGACGGGCCGCTCAGCGTCTCCGAGGAGGAGACCCTCGGCGCCGTCGGCGCCGACCTCGAACTGACCCGCGTCCAGATCACCGGCGTCGTGTCCCTCGCCCGCCAGGCGTCCGGCCACTGACCCCCGCCGGACCGGGCGGCGCCCGCGATATCCCCGGGCGACCGGGGTTGCGGTTGCGCTACGCTTGTTGTATGCATGCCAGGCTGCTCCTCGAACGGCCACGCTGACGCGAGAAGTCAGCGTGGCGGCCCCTCCTGAGCGAGGGGCCGTTTCATTTCGGCGGACGGCCCGGCCCCTTTGCCAGGGACTCGCTAGGGACGGAAGAGAGAGTAAGCGTGAGCAGCGACGAGCAGTACGACCCGCGGGCGGTTCAGGACAGGTGGCAGGCCCGGTGGGCGGAGCTCGACCCGTTCAAGGCCGCCGAAGGCGACGACGGCCGCGAGCGGCGCTACGCGCTGGACATGTTCCCCTACCCGAGCGGCGACCTGCACATGGGTCACGCGGAGGCGTTCGCGATCGGCGACGTCCCCGCCCGCTACTGGATCCAGCGCGGCCACAACGTGCTGCACCCCATCGGCTGGGACTCCTTCGGCCTGCCCGCCGAGAACGCCGCGATCAAGCGCGACTCGCACCCGGCCGAGTGGACGTACGCCAACATCGACACCCAGGCCGCGTCGTTCCAGCGGTACGCGCCGTCCTTCGACTGGTCGCGGCGGCTGCACACGTCCGACCCCGAGTACTACAAGTGGACGCAGTGGCTGTTCCTGCGCTTCTATGAGCGGGGCCTGGCCTACCGCAAGGGCGGCCATGTCAACTGGTGCCCCAAGGACCAGACCGTCCTGGCGAACGAGCAGGTCGTCGGCGGGCACTGCGAGCGCTGCGGCACGCTGGTCGAGAAGCGCGTGCTGACCCAGTGGTACTTCAAGATCACCGAGTACGCGGACCGGCTGCTGGACGACATGGAGCAGCTGGAGGGCAAGTGGCCCGAGCGGGTCCTGCTGATGCAGCGCAACTGGATCGGCCGCTCCACCGGCGCCGACGTCGACTTCGTCATCGAGGGCCGCGACGAGCCCGTCACCGTCTACACCACGCGCCCCGACACCCTGTACGGCGCCACGTTCATGGTCGTCGCCGCGGACGCCGCGCTGGCCGAGGAGATCTGCGCGCCCGACCACCGGGCCGCGTTCGAGGCGTACCGGGAGGAGGTCTCCCGGGAGAGCGAGATCGAGCGGCTGTCCACCGAGCGGGAGAAGACCGGCGTCTTCCTGGGCCGCTACGCGATCAACCCGGTGAACGGCGAGCGGCTGCCGATCTGGGCGTCCGACTACGTGCTGGCCGAGTACGGGCACGGCGCGATCATGGCGGTCCCCGCGCACGACCAGCGCGACCTGGACTTCGCGCTGAAGTTCGGGCTGCCGGTCCGCGTCGTCGTCGAGACCGGCCAGGCCGACCCGGCGGCGACCGGCGTCGCCACCCCCGGCGAGGGGCGGCTGGTCAACTCCGGCCCGATCGACGGGCTGGCCAAGGCGGACGGCATCGCCCGCATCATCGAGATCATGCAGGAGCGCGGCACCGGCCGGGCGTCGGTGAACTTCCGGCTGCGCGACTGGCTGGTGTCCCGGCAGCGGTTCTGGGGCTGCCCCATCCCGATCGTGCACTGCGACGCGTGCGGCGAGGTCCCGGTGCCGGACGAGCAGCTGCCGGTGCGGCTGCCCGACGGGCTGCGCGGCGCCGACCTGGCGCCCAAGGGCACGTCGCCGCTGGCCGCCGCGGCCGACTGGGTGAACACCGAGTGCCCCAAGTGCGGCGGCGCCGCGAAGCGCGACACCGACACGATGGACACGTTCGTCGACTCGTCCTGGTACTACTTCCGGTACTGCTCGCCGGGGTACGAGGGCGGCCCGTTCGACGTCGAGCAGGTCCGCAAGTGGATGCCGGTCGACCAGTACACGGGCGGTGTCGAGCACGCCATCCTGCACCTGCTGTACAGCCGGTTCTTCACCAAGGTCCTGCACGACATGGGCATGGTCGACTTCACCGAGCCGTTCACGCGGCTGCTGAACCAGGGCCAGGTGATCAACCAGGGCAAGGCGATGTCGAAGTCGCTGGGCAACGGCGTCGACCTGGGCGAGCAGATCCGCGAGTTCGGGGTGGACGTCGTCCGGCTGGCGATCCTGTTCTCCGGGCCGCCCGAGGACGACATCGACTGGGCCGACGTGTCCCCGCACGGCATGTCGAAGTTCCTGTCCCGCGTGCACCGCATCGCGAGCGAGGTCGGGGCCGCCCCCGGCGGCGACCCGGCGTCCGGCGACACCGCGCTGCGCCGCGTCACCGCCCGCACCGTCGACGAGGTCACGACCCTGGTCGAGTCGCAGCGGTTCAACGTCGCGATCGCGCGGATCATGGAGCTGGTCACCGCGGCCCGCAAGGCGATCGACTCCGGTCCCGGCGCCGCCGACCCGGCCGTCCGGGAGGCCGCCGAGGCGATCGCGGTGCTGCTGTCGCTGTTCGCGCCCTACACCGCCGAGGAGGCGTGGTCGCTGCTGGGCCGCACCGCCCCGGTGATCCGCGCGGGCTGGCCGGCCGCCGACCCGGCCCTGCTGGTCGAGGAGTCGGTCACCTGCGTCGTCCAGGTCGCCGGCAAGGTCCGCGACCGGCTGGACGTCGCCCCGGGCATCGCGGACGGCGAGCTGGAGAAGCTGGCGCTGGCGTCGCCGAAGGTGCGGGACGCGCTGGGCGGCGCGGACATCGCGAAGGTGATCGTCCGCGCGCCGAAGATCGTGAACATCGTGCCGAAGCGCTGAGACGGGAAACGGCCGCCGGGGGCGCCCCGGCGGCCGTTCCGTCGCTCGTTCACATCTTGCGGAGGACCGCCACCACCCGGCCGAGGACGGACGCCTCGTCGCCGGGGATCGGCTCGTAGGCGGAGTTCTGCGGCAGCAGCCAGATGTGCCCGTCGCGCCGCTTGAACGTCTTCACCGTGGCCTCGCCGTCGATCATCGCGGCGACGATGTCGCCCTGCTCGGCGACCGGCTGCTGGCGGACGACGACCCAGTCGCCGTCGGCGATCGCGGCGTCGATCATCGAGTCGCCGGTGACCTTCAGCAGGAAGTGCGTGCCCTCGCCGACGAGCTGCTTGGGCAGCGTGAAGACGTCCTCGACGGCCTCCTCGGCGAGGATCGGGCCGCCGGCCGCGATCCGGCCGACGAGCGGCACGTACGCGGGCGCCTGGGCGGACGCCGTCCCGTCCGGGGTCTCGGGCTCGGTGCGCACCGGCGTCGCCCCCGGCACCCGCACCTCGACCGCGCGCGGCCGGTTCGGGTCGCGCCGCAGGAACCCCTTGCGCTGCAGGGTCCGGAGCTGGTGCGACACGCTCGACGTGCTGGTCAGGCCGACCGCCTCGCCGATCTCCCGCATGGACGGCGGATAGCCGCGGCGCTGCACCGAGTCGCGGATCACCTCGAGCACCATGCGCTGCCGCTGCGTCAGCCCCGACTCGTCCATCGGCCCGTCGGGCAGCTCCCGGACCTTGCTCATCGCTCGCCTCCCGGGCGCCTCGATCTCATCACTCCTGGCCCTGCACGCTATCGCGCCCGGGCGCCTCGATCAAACAATTGTTCGAAGTGCTCAGGTGTTTTCTGAGGACGTCCACAGAACATCGTACAGGCGTTCGATCGGATTTTCTCGCGCCGGGGCCCGAGATGGCCGCTTCACCCGATACGCACCGCACGGTTTGCCCGTCCGAACCGATTGCGCAAGACGCCTCTCCCGGGGTGCCGCTTCGGTGCCTTCTCGAATCGCCCCCGCCCGCCCCGGTTACGGCGGACCGAGAGTGAGGAAGGCGTGTCCGCGACCGCCATGCGACCCGGAAATGGGAGTCCGGGAGCTGAGTGACATATCCGCTATGCCGGACGAACGGGCGGTGTCCCGAGTCGGCGGACGAGCGGTGGGCGCCGGTGCGGAGAATCGTGTCGCGCCCGGCCCGAAACCGCAGCGTACGGCCGTCGCCGGGTGCTGGGGGCGGTCATTGGCGAGGGGGCTCGGGATCCGCGTTCCTCGACCGGCCGAAGCGGTTTCCGATCGCCGCGGCGACATCCGTATTAGCGGCGCCCGCAGCCCCGCGACCGGATTCCGGCGGACGCGCGAGTGACGGGGTTCGACGGCGATTCCCATTGCGCCGGACGTCCCGGCCGGGGACCGGCCGAAGCGGGCGGACCGGGTCGGACATCGGGACGGCACGGGATCGGGCGGACGCCCCTGGTGCGGCCCGCCCCTCCGCGATCCGGATCCGATCGAAAACGCGGATTGCGGACGCGGGCGGCGAGAAGTTTGGCCCGCTTCGGCGTCGTCCAGGTCCCGCACGCCGAGGCGGCCGTTCGCGGACGTCCGCGCGGGGAAGTCCGCCCCCAGCCGCGCCCGCCTGCGGACGGGTCGGGCGGCGCGCGGCAGGACGCCGCGAGGGTGCCGGAGCGGCGGACGATCCCGGGTCGCCGGCCGCCGTTCCGGCGTCCGGGCGCGACACGCCGGAGCGCGGATCCGATGTGGCGGGACGCGGCCGCGCGCCACCAGCGCGTCCGTGGCGGATGTGACTCGGGAGGCAGTCGATCAGGTTGCGTTGGCGTCTGCAGACCCGTACGGTTGACCACAACATCTAGTAGTTACATCGATGGGATTAACCACAACTTGTGATTGTGGCACTGTTCTCGCGATGGCGCTCCAATCGGTTCGGGGAGGGGAGAGACGTGCACTGCCCGTTCTGCCGCAACCCCGACACCAAAGTGATCGACAGCCGTTCCACCGACGACGGCGGCGCCATTAGACGGCGCCGCTCGTGCGCCGAATGCGGTCGGCGATTCACCACGCAGGAGAATGTCCTCGTGATGGTCGCCAAGCGAAGCGGCGTCACCGAGCCGTTCTCCCGCGACAAGATCATCGCTGGGGTGCGCAGGGCCTGCCAGGGCCGCCCGGTCGACGAGGACGCGCTCGCGAAGCTCGGCCAGCGGGTCGAGGAGGACATCCGCTCGGCGGGATCGGCGGAGATCCCCTCGCACGAGATCGGACTCGCGATCCTGGGGCCGCTCGGTGAACTCGACGAGGTCGCGTATCTACGGTTCGCCTCCGTGTACCGGAGCTTCGAATCGCTCGACGACTTCGCCCGGGAGATCGAGACACTGCGGAATGCCGGTTCCTCGGGGGAGCCCGGCCCGTCCCGTTAGGGACGGCGGAAACACAAAGCATCGAACGTGAAGCGCCACCGCGCCGGGCATGCCCCGCGCGGCGGCGGAGTTGTTCCTGGACAGGGCCCGGCGGGAGGGCCCGAGAGGGGGAAGGTCATGACGGAGACGGTGAGCGGCTCGACGGCGCGGCGCGGCAAGGGGGCGCGCAAGGGCCTGAAGGTCGAGCGGATCTTCACCAAGCCCGGCGTGCATCCGTACGACGAGCTGACCTGGGAGCGCCGTGACGTCGTCATGACCAACTGGCGGGACGGCTCGGTCAACTTCGAGCAGCGGGGCGTCGAGTTCCCGGACTTCTGGTCGCTCAACGCGGTCAACATCGTCACGTCCAAGTACTTCCGCGGCGCCGTGGGCACCCCGGCCCGCGAGTGGAGCCTCAAGCAGCTCGTCGACCGCGTCGTGAGCATGTACACGAAGACGGGCCTGGAGAACGGCTACTTCGCGTCGGACGAGGACGCCGAGATTTTCGACCACGAGCTGAAGTACGCGCTCGTGCACCAGATGTTCAGCTTCAACTCGCCGGTCTGGTTCAACGTCGGCACCAAGTCCCCGCAGCAGGTCTCGGCGTGCTTCATCCTGTCGGTCGACGACACGATGGAGTCGATCCTCGACTGGTACAAGGAAGAGGGCGTCATCTTCAAGGGCGGCTCCGGCGCCGGCCTGAACCTCTCCCGCATCCGGTCCAGCCGCGAGCTGCTGTCGTCCGGCGGCACCGCCAGCGGCCCGGTCTCGTTCATGCGCGGCGCGGACGCGTCCGCCGGGACGATCAAGTCCGGCGGGGCCACCCGGCGCGCGGCGAAGATGGTCGTGCTGGACGTCGACCACCCCGACATCGAGGAGTTCATCGAGACCAAGGCGCGCGAGGAGGACAAGATCCGCGCGCTGCGGGACGCCGGGTTCGACATGGACCTCGGCGGCAAGGACATCGGCAGCGTCCAGTACCAGAACGCCAACAACTCGGTCCGCGTGTCGGACGAGTTCATGCACGCCGTGGAGTCGGACGGCGAGTTCGGGCTGCGCGCCCGGATGACCGGCGAGGTCGTCGAGAAGATCAAGGCCAAGGACCTGTTCCGGCAGATGGCGAAGGCCGCGTGGGAGTGCGCCGACCCGGGCGTCCAGTACGACGACACGATCAACGACTGGCACACCAACCCCGAGACGGGCCGCATCACCGCGTCGAACCCCTGCTCGGAGTACATGTCGCTGGACAACTCGTCCTGCAACCTGGCCAGCATCAACCTGCTGAAGTTCCTCGGCGAGGACGGCACGTTCGACGTCGCGCGGTTCGTGAAGCTCACCGAGCTGGTCATCACGGCGATGGACGTCTCCATCACGTTCGCCGACTTCCCGACCGAGAAGATCGCCGAGACGACCCGGGACTACCGCCAGCTCGGCATCGGCTACGCCAACCTCGGCGCGCTGCTGATGGCGACCGGCCACGCCTACGACTCCGAGGGCGGCCGCTCCCTCGCCGCCGCGATCACGTCGCTGATGACGGGCGTCGCCTACCGCCGCTCGGCCGAGATCGCGGGCGTCGTCGGCCCGTACGCCGGGTACGCGCGCAACGCCGAGGGCCACAAGCGGGTGATGCGCAAGCACGCCGCCGCCAACGACGAGGTCCGCACGCTCCACGACATGGACCGGACGATCCTCGCGGCCGCCGCCAAGCAGTGGCAGGAGTGCCTGAAGGTCGGCGAGAAGCACGGCTACCGCAACGCGCAGGCGTCGCTGCTGGCCCCGACCGGCACCATCGGCCTGATGATGGACTGCGACACCACCGGCATCGAGCCGGACCTCGCGCTGATGAAGTTCAAGAAGCTCGTCGGCGGCGGGTCCATGCAGATCGTCAACCACACGGTGCCGCGCGCCCTGGAGCAGCTCGGCTACCAGCAGGAGCGGATCGAGGCGATCGTCGAGTACATCGCCGAGCACGGCCACGTCGTGGACGCCCCGGGCCTGCGGCCCGAGCACTACGAGGTGTTCGACTGCGCGATGGGCGAGCGCGCGATCAGCCCGATGGGGCACGTGCGGATGATGGCGGCCGTCCAGCCGTTCCTGTCCGGCGCGATCTCCAAGACCGTCAACATGCCGGAGCAGGCGACCGTCGAGGACATCGAGAAGGTGTACTTCGAGGGCTGGCGGCTCGGCCTGAAGGCCCTGGCGATCTACCGCGACAACTGCAAGGTCGGGCAGCCGCTGTCGGCCGCCGGGAAGAAGGAGAAGGCGGAGACCGCCGCGGCGCCCGCGCCGGCGGCCGAGGTCCGGCCGGTCCGCAAGCGGCTGCCGAAGCAGCGCCCCGCGACCGTCACCCGCTTCTCCGTCGCCGGCGCCGAGGGCTACATGACCGCCTCGTCCTACCCGGACGACGGCCTCGGCGAAGTGTTCCTCAAGCTCGGCAAGCAGGGGTCGACCCTCGCCGGCGTGATGGACGCCTTCTCCATGGCGATCTCCATCAGCCTCCAGTACGGGGTGCCGCTGGAGACGTGGGTCGAGAAGTTCACGAACATGCGGTTCGAGCCGGCGGGCATGACCGACGACCCGGACATCCGCATGGCGACGTCGGTGATGGACTACATCTTCCGCCGCCTGGCGCTCGACCACCTGCCCTACGACGAGCGCGCGGGCCTCGGCATCTTCACCGCCGAGGAGCGCGCCATGCAGGCCAACGGCGAGGACCCGGCGTCCCTGCACGAGGACGACGTCCAGCACGACGCCCTCGCCCAGACCGCGGAGATCGCGCGTCCCGCCGCGCCGCAGGCGGCCCCCGCGGCGTCGAACGGCGCGCACTCGTCCGTCGAGGCCATCGAGAGCCGCCAGGGCCGCACGCAGGACGCGCCGCTGTGCCTGACCTGCGGCACGAAGATGCGCCCCGCCGGCAGCTGCTACGTCTGCGAGGGCTGCGGCTCCACCAGCGGCTGCAGCTGAAGCAGCGCCCCCTGAGGGGCGGCACGTGAAGGGAAGCGGGCGCCGGGTCCACCGGCGCCCGCTTTCCCCGTTCCGGGCGCCCGGGGCGGAACGGGGTTGAGTTTCCAGCGGCTGGAAGGTGCACAGTCGGGCCATGAGCACGAGCGCGGAGCTGTTCACGATCGGGCGGCTCGCCGAGCGGTGCGGGCTGCCGACGCGGACGGTCCGGTACTGGTCCGACGCCGGGCTGGTCCCGGTCGCCGCGCGGTCGGCGGGCGGCTACCGCCTGTACGACGCGGAGGCGGTGGCGCGGCTGGACCTCGTCCGGACGCTGCGGGAGCTGGGGCTGGGCCTGGAGCAGGTCGAGGCGGTCCTGACGAACGCCGCCACGGTCGCGGAGGTCGCGGCGGCGCACGTCGCGGCGCTCGACGCGGAGATCCGCATGCTGCGGACCCGCCGCGCGGTGCTCGGCACGGTCGCGAAACGCGCGACCTCGACGGAGGAGACGCTGCTGATGCACAAGCTGGCACGGATGTCCGCCCGGGAGCGGCAGGAGATCATCGACGAGTTCGTCCGGTTCGTGGTGGAGGGGGTCGAGGCCGACTCGCCCGCGCACGGCATCGCGGAGAACATGCGGCGGCTGGCCGAGCTGCCGGACGACCCCGCGCCCGAGCAGGTGGACGCGTGGATCGAGCTCGGCGAGCTGGTCGCCGACGAGGACTTCCGGCGGCGCGTGCGCGGCATGGCCGTCGCCGGGCGGCCCGCCGAGGAGCAGCGGTACGCGATCGACCCGGGCGCCGTCCTGGAGCACGCCGGGCGGGCCCTGGCGGACGGGACCGCGCCCGGATCGGCGGAGGGCCGCGCCGTGGTCGAGCGGATCACCGGCCCGGACGTCCCGGCCGCGGACCGCGCGGCGGCCGCCGACGAGATCGCGGCGTTCACCGACGCCCGCGTGGAGCGCTACTGGACCCTGCTGGCGGTCATCGCCGGGCAGGAGCCGACCCCGCCGGCGGTCCCGGCGTTCGAGTGGTTCATCGCGGCGCTGCGCGCCCACTCCGGCTGACCCGCGTCAGGACGGCGCGTCCCCCGCGGCGTCCGTCGGCGGCTTGACGGGCTGCGTGTCGCCGGAGCGGCGGCGGTGCGCCGCCTTCCGGCGGCCCGCCACGGGCTTGTCGTCCTCGGTCCCGGCGGGCGGGGCGGAGGATGCGCGGTGGGAGCGGCCGCCGCCCCGGCGGGGGCGGGGGTTCGGCGCGGCCACGGGGTTCGTGTTCCTGTGCTCCCTCGCCCTCGCGATGGTGGGGGGGGTGTCGATCAGCCGCCCGTTCGACCCCGGGCGGGCCGAGGCGGCGGCCGTCCGGCTCGCCCCGGAGGTCGCGCGGGCCGCCGCCGCGGTGCCCGCGCACCCGGGGACGGTCGTCGCGCTGACCTACCA
>NZ_QHJN01000132.1:0-23197 GCF_003947565.1 Actinomadura sp. WAC 06369
GGCTCGGGGCGCGGCGGCCACACCTGGGGGCCGGGGCGTCCGGGCTGCCGCTCGGCGGGCGGCGTCCCGCCCTTGCCCTGGCGGGCGCGCGCGAGTTCGCGCTCGAGCCGCCGCTTCTCCATCTCGAGGGTGGTGAGCGACTCCTCGTGCTCCTCGCGCAGGTCGCGCAGGTCGCGGCGGGCGCGCAGGATGCGTCCGGCGCCCATGAACGTGAACATCATGCCGATGACGAAGACGGCCGCGACGGCGGCCCCGGCGACGAACACCTGCCATTCGTTGCCGACGACGGGCACATCCTGGCCGAAGACGACCAGTCCGGCGGGGTCGTTGTTGGCGAGCAGGACGCCCGCCCCGACCGTGATCGCCGCCGCTACCAGGAGGAATCCGACGAAAACCATGTGCAGAGCTCCTCTGCTGTGACTCCGGAGGGGGTACGGAGGAAACCCACCATGCCAGACACCCCCTACCGAGAACCGAAAAATCAGCATTCGTCCGAATCGGGTTCCGCTCCCCTCGCCCCGGGTACCCATCGAGGACGCCGAGGCCGCGCGGGCCGTCCGCGCGGTCCCGCGAGAACGGCCGCGGCTTTCGAGACATCCGACACACCAGACGCACCCGCGAAGATCCGGAGGACGACCATGCCCCTGGAGGCCATCGTGTTCGACCTGGACGGGGTCCTGATCGACTCCGAGCCCGTCTGGGAGGACGTCCGGCGGGCCTACGTCGCCGAGCTCGGCGGGCGCTGGCTGCCGGACACGCAGGAGCGGCTGATGGGGATGAGCACCGACGAGTGGGCCGCGTACATCGCGTCCGACCTGGTCGACGGGGTGTCCGCGGAGGACGTCGCGTACGCGGTGATCGACCGGATGTCGCAGCGGTACGCCGCGCACCTGCCCGTCCTGCCGGGCGCGCGCGACGCCGTCCGCCGGATGGCCGCGATCCGCCGCCTGGGGCTCGCCAGCTCGTCCCCGCGCGCGCTGATCGACATCGTCCTCGGCCGGCTCGGCGTCGACGCGCTGTTCCCGGCGACCGTCTCCACCGAGGAGGTCGACCGGGGCAAACCGGCACCGGACGGCTACCTCATGGTCGCCGCGCAGCTCGGGGTGCCCGCGGACGCGTGCGTCGCGATCGAGGACTCGTCCAACGGCCTGCGCTCCGCGCACGCCGCGGGGATGCGGGTGGTCGCGATCCCGCGCCCCGCGCACCCGCCCGCGCCGGACGCCCTGGAGCTCGCCGCCCACGTCGCGGACGACCTCGACGGCCTGACGGAGGAGGTTATCCACAAGGTGGCGAAGTGACGCACCGTGTCGGCGGCGGCTCCTAGTATGGGCGGATGTCCTCCCCCGAGACTCCCGAGTCCTTCGTGACGGACGAGATCGACGAGACGCTGCGGCGCGTGTTCGGCTACGACACGTTCCGGGACGGCCAGCGCGACATCGTCCAGCACGTGGTCTCCGGCGGGGACGCGCTGGTCCTGATGCCGACGGGCGGCGGGAAGTCGCTCTGCTACCAGATCCCGGCGCTGGTCCGGAAGGGCACCGGCATCGTGATCTCCCCGCTGATCGCCCTCATGCAGGACCAGGTGGACGCCCTGCGGGCCCTCGGCGTCCGCGCGGGCTTCCTCAACTCCACCCAGGACCTGGACGAGCGCCGCATCGTCGAGGCGCAGTTCGCGCAGGGCGAGCTCGACCTGCTCTACCTCGCGCCCGAGCGGCTGCGGCTGCCCGCGACCGTCGAGCTGCTCGACCGCGGCGACGTGTCGCTGTTCGCGATCGACGAGGCGCACTGCGTGTCGCAGTGGGGGCACGACTTCCGGCCCGACTACCTGATGCTGTCCGGGCTGCACGAGCGCTGGCCGGACGTCCCGCGCATCGCCCTCACCGCGACGGCGACCGAGGCGACGCGCGCCGAGATCGCCTCCCGGCTCGACCTCGAGCGGGCCCGGCACTTCGTCGCGAGCTTCGACCGCCCGAACATCCAGTACCGCATCGAGCCGAAGACCGACGCGAAACGCCAGCTCCTGCGGCTGCTGCAGACCGAGCACCAGGGCGACGCGGGCATCGTCTACTGCCTGTCGCGCAACTCGGTGGAGAAGCACGCGCAGTTCCTCACCGAGAACGGCATCGAGGCCGTCCCGTACCACGCGGGGCTGGACGCGGAGACGCGCGCGACGAACCAGTCGCGGTTCCTGCGGGAGGACGGGCTCGTCGTCGTCGCGACGATCGCGTTCGGCATGGGCATCGACAAACCGGACGTCCGGTTCGTCGCCCACCTCGACCTGCCCAAGTCGGTCGAGGGCTACTACCAGGAGACCGGACGCGCGGGACGCGACGGGCTCCCGTCCACGGCCTGGCTCGCCTACGGCCTGCAGGACGTCGTCAACCTGCGCAAGATGATCGACTCCGGGGAGGGCGACGCGGCGTTCCGGCGCCGCCAGGCGACCCACCTCGACGCGATGCTCGCGCTGTGCGAGACGCCCGGGTGCCGCCGCGTCCAGCTGCTGAACTACTTCGGGCAGGACGCCGAGCCGTGCGGCAACTGCGACACCTGCATCACGCCGCCCGAGACGTGGGACGCGACCGTCCCGGCCCAGAAGGTCCTGTCGACGGTCGTGCGGCTGGAGCGGGAGCGGCGGCAGAAGTTCGGCGCCGGGCACATCATCGACATCCTGCTCGGGAAGAAGAACGCGAAGATCATCCAGTTCGACCACGACTCGCTGAAGACGTTCGGCATCGGCCCCGAACTCCGCGACGTCGAGTGGCGCGGCGTCGTCCGGCAGCTCCTCGCCCAGGGGCTGATCGCCGTCGAGAGCAACTACGGCGCGCTCGTCCTCACCGACGCGAGCGGCGAGGTGCTGCGCGGCGCCCGCCAGGTGATGATGCGCCGCGAACCCGAACGGACCGCCGCGAAGGCCGCCAAGTCCGCGAAGGACCGCAAGGCGCCCGTCGAGCTGCCCGCCGAGGCCGCGCCGCTGTTCGAGCGGCTCCGCGCCTGGCGCGCCGCGACGGCGAAGGAGCAGGGCGTCCCGGCCTACGTGATCTTCCACGACGCCACGCTCCGCGAGATCGCCACCGTGCGCCCGACGACCCTCGCCGAGCTCGGCGGCGTCGGCGGCGTCGGCGAGAACAAGTTGGCGAAGTACGGCGACCAAGTCCTCGAAACCCTCACCGCGACCGACTGACCCCGTCCCGGACAAGCGCCCGGCGTGGACGAGCCCCGGCGCCGAGTCGAACACCCCGCGCCCGCCCCGGACGGACGGGGCGAGGCGGGTCTCCGTCCCGCCGCCCGGACGGACGACGGGACGGTGGGGGATGTCAGGTCAGGGGGTGGGCCTGGATGACTCCGCCCGGGCCTTCGGCGAGCACGGTCGGGCGGCCGTCCAGGCTCGTGATCAGCACGGACTCCGCGGCACCCGGCAGCGGGTCGCCGACCTGCGCGCCCTCGGCGAGGTCCCAGATCCGGACGGTGCCGTCCTCGGAGCCGGTGACGGCGAGGGGGCGGCCGCCGACGGTGGCGGCGTCCAGGGCGTTGATGGGGTCCGGGTGGGCCGGGAGCGTCGCGAGGAGCGGCCGGTCGCCGTCCAGCGCCCACACCCGCACCTCGCCGCCGTCGCCTCCCGCGACCGCGACCGGGCGGTCGCCGAGGCGGGTCAGTGCGACGCCGCGGACGGGCTCCCCGTCCCCGGCCCGCCACCAGGCCGTCCGCCGCCGGGTGCGCAGGTCCCAGACGCCGACCATCCCGTCGTAGCCGCCGGCGATCAGTGCGGGACGGTCGCCGGCGGTGCCCGCGGCGAGATCGAGGATCGCCTCCTCGTGGTCGACGGCCAGTTCCGCGGGCTCGGCCTCGGACGGGTCCCACAGGGCGAGCCCGCCGCCGTAGTCGCCGGACGCGAACACCGTGGCGCCGTCGATCCGGGCGGCGGCGACGGCGGTGACCGGGTCGTCCTCCTCGTCCACCTGCCGGAGGACCTCGCCGGTCCGCAGGTCCCAGGCGGCCATGGCGTGGTTCTCGCTGCCGCCCACGATGACCAGCCGGTCGCCGTGCGGCGCCGCGGCCACGCAGTCGAAGTCGGGGTCGGCGTCGGGGTACTCGTCGAAGTGCGGCCGGAGCGGCGCCTTGGCCCAGACGTCCCCGGCGGGGTCCCACGTCCAGGCGCCGCCGTACTCGGCGACGACGACCAGGGACCGTCCGTCCGCCTCGATCACACCGATGTCGCTGATGGGCCGCCCGGAGGGCAGGGGGCTGCTGATGATCATTGCGCGACCCTAACGACCGCCGGTGACACCGACCGCGAACGCGTCTTCCGTTCGCGTGCTACTCGTAGACGGTCACGGGCACGCCGCGGTCGGTGAGCCGCCGCTCGATCAGGGGCTCCACCCGCTCCCAGCGTCCGCCCGCGAGCCCGCACCCGATGCGCGGCATGTGGACGCTCGCCGACAGGTCCAGCGCCTTCGCGCCGAGGGAGTCCAGGGCCCGGTCGAGCGCCTCGTACCGGATCGGCGGCCCGTTGCTGCTGGGCCTGATCCCCCGCTGGGCGACCATGTTCGCCACCCACACGTACCGCTCCACCTGGACGTACTGGACGGCGCCCAGCGCGAAGTCGTTCTTCGCGCGCCCGCGGTGCCACTCCCGGTACCGGGCCTCCGGCTCCTTCCAGCGGCGGGACACGGCGAGGACGAACCCCTTCCCCCAGCCGCCGAGATCGTTGCACACGTGCGCGATGACCTTGACGCCCTTCGCCTGCGGCGAGGTCGCGTCCCCCTTGATGTACCGGACACCCATGGCCGCACCGTAACCGGGACGTCCGACGGTCCTCAGTCCGAGAGCAGCCGGACGAGGTCGAGGTCGTCGCCGTGCACGTCGGCGAGCCACGCGTCGTGGACGTACGCGAACCCCAGCGTCTCCGTGTCGAGCACCCCGATGCTCCCGGGCATGACCTGCTGCCGCGGGTTGCAGGGCTCGCCGCGCTTCGCCTTCGGCTCCACGAGCTGCCCCAGGCAGTACGACACCGTCGCCCCGTACCGCCGCGGCCCGTTCTCGTGGTGGTAGTGGCCGCTCACGTGCACGCGCGGCCGGAGGCGCTCGATGAGCGCGGTCAGCTTCGCCGACCCCTGCACGGCGCCCCGGTAGCTCGACATCGCGTGGGGCCCGTCGTGCGTGACGAGCACGTCGACGGTGCCGGGTTCCACGTCGAGGAGCTTCGCGTAGGCGGCGGCGTCGAAGTCCATGTGCTCGGACTCGATCAGCCCGAGGAACGCGAACGTCAGGCCCGCCACGTCCGTGATCGTCCCGCACGGCATGTGGACGAACGCGCCCAGCGGGTCCACGGGCCCGTCCATGCCGGCGAGCCACGCGTGGTCCTCGTGGTTGCCGCTCACGAACAGGACGGACGGGATCCGCGCCAGCGCCAGCCGCACGCCCTCGGCGATTTCGGGCGCGGGCTCCAGCAGCCGGAAGAAGTCGTGCTGCGCGGGATGGTCGGCCCCGTACCGCCGCGACCCCTCGTCCCACCTGTCCGCCGAGGGGAACGCCCCGAGGTCCCCGACCTGGACGACCGCGTCGAGCCCCCCGCGGGCCTCCGCGAGCCGCGCGACGGCCCCCAGCGCGTGCAGCACGCACCCGTGCACGTCCCCGACGAACGCGATCCTCATCCCCGCCTCCGATCTCCTGTCCGGTATCGAAACGGGAACCGGGGGCCGTCCGCAAGGTCTGCCGGTCGATGGCGGTGACGGTGCGGAGGGTGAGGTGGGCGGCGGCGCCCGGCCGGTCAGCTCCGCTTCCCCGCGCCCAACTGCTCCTTGGTGAGGTGCGGGTAGTGCAGGTCGAAGGCGGGACGTTCGGTGCGGATCTTCGGGACCGCGGTGAAGTTGTGGCGCGGCGGCGGGCACGACGTCGCCCATTCGAGGGAGTTGCCGTACCCCCACGGGTCGTCGGTGCCGACGTCGCGGCCCTTACGGGCGGTGCGCCAGATGTTGTACAGGAACGGGAAGGTCGACAGGCCCAGCAGCGCGGCGCCCGCCGAGGAGACGAGGTTCAGCGTGGAGAACTTGTCGGGGTAGTCCGCGTACCGGCGCGGCATCCCGTTCACGCCCAGCCAGTGCTGCACGAGGAACGTGGTGTGGAACCCGATGAACAGCATCCAGAAGTGGATCTTCCCGAGGCGCTCGTCGAGCATCTTCCCGGTGAACTTGGGCCACCAGAAGGCGAACCCCGCGAACATCGCGAACACCACCGTCCCGAACAGGACGTAATGGAAGTGCGCGACGACGAAGTAGGAGTCGTGCGCCTGGAAGTCCAGCGGCGGGGACGCGAGGATCACGCCGGTCAAGCCGCCGAACAGGAACGTCACCAGGAACCCGATGGCCCACAGCATCGGCGTCTGCAGGACGATCTGGCCGCGCCACATGGTGCCGGTCCAGTTGAAGAACTTGATGCCGGTCGGGATCGCGATCAGGAACGACAGGAAGGAGAAGAACGGCAGCAGCACCGCGCCCGTCGTGAACATGTGGTGCGCCCACACGGTCATCGACAGGCCCGTGATGGCGATGCTGGCGAAGACCATCCCGATGTACCCGAACAGCGGCTTGCGGGAGAACACCGGGATGACCTCGGTGACGATCCCGAAGAACGGCAGCGCCACGATGTAGACCTCGGGATGCCCGAAGAACCAGAACAGGTGCTGCCACATGAGGGCGCCGTTGTGGGCCGGGTCGTAGATGTGGGTGTCGAAGGCCCGGTCGGCGTACAGGGCGGCGAGCGCCGCCGCGATGACCGGGAACGCCAGGACCACGAGCGTCGAGGTGAACAGGACGTTCCACGTGAAGATCGGCAGCCGGAACATCGTCATCCCGGGCGCCCGCATCGTGACGATCGACGTGAGGAAGTTGACCGCGCCGAGGATCGTCCCGACACCGGACATGATGAGCCCGAGCGCCCACATGTGCCCGCCGGGCCCGGGCGACCGCATGTCGTCCGACAGCGGCGGGTAGCCCGTCCAGCCGAAGCTCGCGGCGCCGTCCTGCGTCAGGAACCCGGAGATCGCGATGAGCGCGCCGAAGAGGAACAGCCAGAAGCTCAGCGCGTTCGTCCGCGGGAACGCCACGTCCGGCGCGCCGATCTGCAGCGGCATGATGACGTTGGCGAACCCCGCGAACAGCGGTGTCGCGAAGAAGAACATCATGATCGTGCCGTGCATGGTGAACATCTGGTTGTACTGCTGGTTGCTCACCACCTGAAGCCCCGGCTCCGCCAGCTCGCCGCGCATCACCAGCGCCATCAGCCCCGCGAGGGAGAAGAAGCTGAACGACGCGATGAGGTACATGTAGCCGATCTTTTTGTGATCGGTGGTGCTGAGCCAGTCCGCCAAGATCTTGCCGCGCGTCGTCCGGGCGGCCGGGATCGTGGAATCCGCCCGTCCGGACGGGCTTCGCACATCGGTCATCGTTGCTCCTGGGATGCGGGCATGGGCGGCGGACGTCGGGTCAGCAGGTCCGGGACGGTCCGGACGGCGCGGGCGCCGGCGGTTCCGCGGCCGGGCTCGCCCCCGGCCGCGCCCCGGTGGCCGTCCCGCGGCACGGCGGCCCGATGGACAGCACCGTCAGCGCCGTGAGGAAGACCGCCGCGGCCAAGCCCACGGCGGCGACGACCACCGCCGCGCGGGGCGGCCGCCACGCCACCGGCTCGACCGGCTCCGCGCCGGGCGGCGCGAACGCGGCGATGCGGCGGGCGAGCCGCGGGTCGTCCCGCTCCAGGCGGGCGTCGATGCGCCGCAGCAGGACCTGCTCCCGCCGTGACAGACCCATGACGCCCCCACCCGCCGAGTCCCGCGCGAACACCGTGCCGCCGATCGCGGTCGATGCTGCTCTCCCCCGCTGATCAGCGGAGACACCCGGCCTACGGAGCCATGACGCGACCTTGAACCGCGCCGCACCTTCAGGCGCCGCGCGGCACCGGCCCGACGCCGGCGCGGCGCCCCGGGCGCGCCGCGGCGTGGCGCTGCCCCGGCCCCGGACCCGACCGGGCCGCCAGCGCGTCGGCGACCAGCCCGGTCGCGAACGCGTAGACGGACTTGTGCAGCAGGTCCACCGCCAGCTCCCGCCGGGGCCACGTCTGCGGCGGGGCGCCCACGCCGGTCGCGTTCTCGAGGATCTGGTCGGCGGTCACCCGCACCACCGCGAACTTCGCCGACGACCACGGACCGCGCAGCCCCGCGTGCGCCATCACCGAGCGCAGCACCCCCAGCGCCGCCGCCTGCCCGATGTGCATGGCCCAATTCGCCGCCGCGGGCCGCCGGTCCGGCGGGTCGGGCATGCCCGTCAGCCGCCGCATCGTCCGTCCGGGGACGTGCGAGTCGGGACGGCCCGTGCACCACTGCTCGACGCGCTCGCCCGCGGTCATCACCGCGACCCCGGCCGTCCCGGCGACGAGCCCTTCCCCCAGAGTTCGCAACATGCGACGTCAGATACCCCGAGGCGGCGGCCTACTCCTCGCCGGGCGGGCTCTCGTAGTAGGCGGCGATCGCAGCGGCGCGGTCGCGGAGGGCGTCGCGCAGCCACTGCGGGGACAGCGCCTCCGCGCTCGCGGCGAGCCGCCACAGCGCCCACAGGGCGTGCCGCGCGTCCTGGAACGACATCTCGAGCCGCAGCCGGCCGTCCGGGTCGGTCTCCTCGGCGAGGACGGCCAGGGCGGTGCCCGCCGCGTCGTCCCGCCGCGCCGGGTCGACGCGCGCCAGCACGACCACCTGGTCGCCGCCCGTCCGGAACCGGGTGCTGCGCTCCTGCCAGGCCCGGTCGAGGTCGACCCGGTCCGGCCGCTGCGCGGGTTCGGCGAGCTCCTCGGCGGCGCGGATCCGGGCCAGCCGGTAGGTGCGGTCCGCGCCGGACCGCGTCGCCAGCAGGTAGCCCTGGCCGCGCACGGTGACCAGGCCGATCGGGTCCACCGTGCGCCACTTCGGGGCCTGGTCGGCGGCCGCGTAGTGGATCCGCAGCCGGCGCCCGGCGAAAACCGCGCGCCGCACCTCCGCCGCCACGGCGTCCGGCACCTCCTCGTCGGACGCCCGGCGGGCCAGCAGGTCGGTCTCCGGCTCGATGAGCAGCCGCCGGGCCGCACCGGCCGCGGCGTCCCGCTGGCTCTCCGGCAGCGCGTCGACGACCTTGAGCATCGCCGACGCGAGCGCCGAGCCGAGCCCGAACACCTGCGCGCCGCGCCGCGACCCCGCCACCAGCAGCGCCAGCGCCTCGTCGTGGTTGAGGCCGGTCAGCTCGGTCCGGAAACCGGGCAGCAGCGCGAACCCGCCGTGCCTGCCGCGTTCGGCGTACACCGGGACGCCCGCCGCGGACAGCGCCTCGATGTCGCGCAGCACCGTGCGCGTCGACACCTCCAGCTCGCGGGCCAGCGCGCCCGCCGTCAGCCGGCCGTGCTGCCGCAGCAGCAGCACCAGCGAGACCAGCCGGTCGGCGCGCATGCGCGAACGTTACCGAAATACACGACAGAGGATGTCGTGATTCGCTGGAAGGCTCCTCCACGCGACCGGGAAGCGGCGGCCGCCGGGCCCCCGCACGCCGGTGAACCGAATGGAGAAGACATGGCATTGGAACGTACCGCGGTCAACCCGTGGCCGTGGTCGACGGAGCTGGGCTACAACCAGGGCGAGGTCGTCACGGGCGACACCCGGACGCTCTACTGCTCCGGGCAGACCGCGATGAGCGGGGAGGGCAAGCCCCGGCACCCCGGCGACATGGCCGCGCAGCTCGCGCTGAGCCTCGACAACCTGGAGGCCGTGCTCGGCGAGGCCGGCATGTCCCTCGCGAACCTCGTCCGGCTCAACGTCTACACCACCGACGCCGACCGGCTGTTCGAGCACTACGGCGTCCTGGCGTCCCGGCTCGGCGCCGCCGGGGTCGCGCCGACCACCACGATGCTCGGCGTGACGCGCCTGGCGATCCCCGACCTGCTGGTCGAGCTCGAAGGCACCGCCGTCGCCTGACGTCCCCCGCCGCCTCCGGCCCACGCCGGAGGCGGTCCCGGCGCCGGGTCAGGCCGCGCGGCGGTGGTTCTGCGGCGCGATGCCCAGGACGTCGTAGAGGTGCAGGCCGCGGGCGGCCCAGTCGGTGAGGGACGCGCGGTCGATGAGGTGCATGCCGGCCATCGCGGCGAAGTCCCGGGCGGGCTTGGTGTAGACGTTCGTGGTGACCACGAGCGTCAGCCCGGCCTGGTAGACGGGACGGGCGGCGCCCGCGACCCTCTGGACGTCCTGGGAGCCGACCTTCGTCTTGGGGCCGTAGTGCTTGGCCTGCACCATCCAGGTCTCGCCGAGGACGGGGTCGAACCCGACGACGTCGCCGGAGAAGTCGCCCGGCTTGCCGACGTGCTCGGCGGCGACGCCGTCGCGGCGCATCAGGTCGCGGACGGCGAACTCGAAGTCGAGCCAGGACATGGCGTCCAGCTCGCCGATCGTCCACGACCGGTCGGCCAGCCGGGCCCGGCGCGCCTGCTCGGCCGCCCACCGCGCCCGGCACCAGCGGTCGGCCGCCCACCACAGCACGGCCAGGACGGGCAGCGACACGTACCAGTGCTCGACCGCCAGCCGCGCCGACACGATCGCCAGGACGGCGACCGCGACGCCGCCGAGCACCGCGCAGGCCCAGCCGTTCGCGCTGCGGGGCGGCGAGAGCCGCGCCGCCCAGCCGGGGACCAGCCACCGGTGCCGGTCCTCGTCGTACGGTTCCGGCCGCTCCCGCATCCGCCCGCCCCCCTTTCCCGCAACGCTCTCACCGTTGAGGGAAGCACGGGTTCCCGGCGTGTTCCGCGGACGATGCCGCGCTCCGTCCGCATCCGGCCACGGGCACCGTCCGGTCCTGCGGCACAATTCCGCCATGTCGCCCACCGCCGAACTGATCGCGGCCGTGCGCGGCCGCGATCCGCGGACGGCCGAGGAACTCCTGCGCGCGGGCGCCGACCCCGACGCGGTCGACGGCGACGGCACCGCCGTCCTCGGACGCGCCGCGGCGAACGCCGACGCGGCGACGGTCGGCGTCCTCCTCGCCGCCGGAGCCGACCCGGACCGCCGCTCCCGGGGCGGCGGCGCCCCGCTCATGCTCGCCGCGGACGCGGGCGCCGTCGAAGCCGTCCTCGAACTCTTCGGCGCCTCGCCCCGGCTGTCCCTGCGGGACGACCGGGGCCGCACGGCGCTCGACCTGGCGCGGGCGTGGCTCGGCGTCGACCCGGAGGCGGAGCTGCGGCGGCGCCTCGGCGCGGACGCGGTGACGGTCGAGCGCGAACCCGCGCCCGACGAAGGGCTGGGTTCGTCCGAGACGATCCGGATGGTCGCGCCGCACGGAAGCCTGGAGGTCCGGACGGGCCATGCGGCGGTGGCGACGGAGCTGGAGCGGGCGCTCGGGATCCGCGTGCCGTTCGGGGAGCTGATGGCCAGGGCGCTCGCGTACGACGACCCGGACCACGTCGGCCGCTGGTTCCCCGCGGCGGCGCTGGCCGAGCGCCGCGACGACGAGACCTTCGCCCTGGCCGCCGAGGCGGCCGCCTCGGCGGAGCGGGACCGGCGCCACTTCGCGGCCGAAGTCCTGCTCCGCTACGGGCTGGACGGCGACGGCCCCGAGGACCTCGCCGAACGCACCGTCGACCTGCTCCGGCGCCGGGCCGTCCTGGAGCGCGACCCGTCCGTCCTGGAGCGGGTCATCACGGGCCTCGGCGAGCACGTCCGGCTCCGCGCCCTGCCGGAGATCCGCATGCACGCGGCCCACCCGGCGGCTTCCGTCCGCGGCGCCGTCGCGTTCGCGCTGTGGCAGTTCGCGCCCGCCGGCGACACCGCCGCGCTCGCGACCCTGCTCGCGCTCTGCCGGGACCGGGACGCGCACGTCCGGCGCCCGGCGATGCTCGCGCTGGCCGACAGCGGCGCGGACACCCCCGCCGTCCGCGCGGCGCTGGCCCGCGGACTGGACGACCCCGACGCGCGGGCCGCCGTCCACGCGGCGCGCGGCCTCGGCCTCCGCGGCGACCGCCGGGCCGACCTGCCGCTCGTGCGCGCCTTCCTGGACGCCGCCGAGGACGGCGATCCCGAACTGTCCCCGGCCTGGGACGTCCTGAGGGGCTGGCCCCGCGACCGGTTCGACCGGCTTCGCGAAGCCCTGCGGTAGGCGGCGGTAGGGTCGCGGGGTGCGCATCGTTGCGGTCGCCGACACACACACGTACCACCACGAACTCGACGTCCCCGAAGGCGACGTCCTGGTGCACGCGGGCGACCTGTGCCGGCGCGGCGAGGACCTCCGGGAACTCGAGGACGCCGCCGACTGGATGCACGCCCTCCCGCACCGGACGAAGGTCGTCGTCGCCGGCAACCACGACCGGATGTTCGCCGACGCCCCCGCACGCGCCCGCGCCGTCCTGGCCGAACGGGGGATCGTCTACCTGGAGGACGGCGGAACCGAGATCGACGGCGTGTCCTTCTGGGGCAGCCCGTGGCAGCCGGAGTTCAACGAGTGGGCGTTCAACCTGCCGCGCGGCCGTCCGCTGGCGGACAAGTGGGCCCTGATCCCCGACGGGGTGGACGTCCTGGTCACGCACGGCCCCCCGCTCGGCATCGGCGACGCCGGCGCCCTGCCCGGCCGCGAGGGCTGCGCCGACCTGCGTGCCCGGGTGCGGCGCGTCCGTCCGAGACTGCACCTGTTCGGGCACATCCACCAGGACGGCGGCCTCTGGCACATCGACGGGACGGCCTTCGCGAACGTCACCACGTGGGAGTGCGAGCGCGGCCCGACGGTCGTCCGGCTGGACGCCGGAGGCGCCGTGGGCGAGGCCGTCCCCCCCGCACGCGCCCGCTGACCCGGCCGGACGACGGCCGCGCCCGCGCCCGTGTCAGGAGCCGTTCTCGTTCTTGACCGTGTCGAAGACGAGCGTCCGCCAGTCCTCGGGGAGCTTCTCGACGACGCCGACCTCCTTCATGAACTCGCCGATCTTCAGCAGCGAGTGCGGGGTCGTCGTGAACTCGATGCCCTTGTAGGTCAGGTACTCCTCGTACTCGGCCGGGGCGATCTTGCCCTTCTCCGCCTTCGACAGGATCCGCGCGGCCTCGGCCGGCGACTCGACGATGAGCTCGTTGGCCTTGGCGAGGTTGCGGTGCACGGCGTCCAGCACGTCCGGGTTGCGCTCCGCGTACTCCTCGGTGGCCACCAGCGTGTTGAAGCCGTGCCGCCCGAACAGGTCGTAGCTGTCCACGAGCTTGCGGGCGCCCTGCTCCACGGCCTGGAACTGGAACGGGGGCGAGGTGTAGGCGGCGGCGATCTGCCCGCCGATCAGGGCCTGCAACGCGTCGGGATGCGCCATCGAGGCGATGTTCCTGTCGAGCGCGTGCGGGTCGCCGAGCTGCTGCTGGGCGGCCTTCTGCAGCATGACCGACTGGATCGAGCCAGGGGCGATGGCCGCGATCCGGTCGGTCGGCCGGAAGTCGCCGAGGCCCCTGAAGCGGGAGTCCTTGGCGACCAGCCAGAGCGGCATGTCGTTCAGCGACGCGATGATCTTCCACGGGACGCCCGCGCCCCAGCCGATCAGGAACGGGCCGATGCCGCTGCTGCCGAGGTGCAGCCGTCCGGACACGAGCCCGTCCCGGGTGGCCGCGCCGCCGCTGACCGTCCGCCAGCCGATCGTGCGGCCGGGCAGGTCCTTCTCCAGCCAGCCCTGGGACCGGATGATGATCAGAGCGGCGTAGCTGATTCCCGACCCCTGGGAGATGATGATCTCCCTGCCGGACCCGGAGCCGCCCGCGCCGCCGCACGCCGCGGTCAGCGCGAGCGCGCCGAGACCGGTCGCGCCGAGGCGCAGCGCGTCCCGCCGGCCGTAGGACGGCGCGGCGCCGCCGCGCAGGGGCACACGTACGGGGGACCGGGTCATGCCGTCGAGCCTTCTTTCATTCCCCAGCGGACGACCGTCCGCCGTTCGATCACGGTGAAGACGAGGTCGAGCGCGATGCCGATCAGGGCGATCACCACCAGCCCGGCGAACACGTCGGGGATCAGCGCGTAGAAGCGTGCGTTGTTGATGAAGAAGCCGAGCCCGCCCTCGGTGCCGGCCGCGCCGAACACCAGCTCGGCCGCGATGATGGTGCGCCAGCCGAACGCCCAGCCCGTCTTCAGCCCGGCGATCGCGTGCGGGAGGGCGGCGGGCATCAGCACGTGGAAGGCCAGCCGCGGGCGGGACAGGCCGAGGTTCCGGCCCACCATGACCAGCGTGGCGGGCGTCGTGCGCAGCCCCATGCCGACGCTGACGGTCATCGGCCACAGCACCGCGTTCGCCGTCACGAAGACCAGCGCCGTGTCGGTCAGCCCGAACCACAGCATCGCCAGCGGCAGGATCGCCACCGACGGCAGCGGGTTGATCATCGACGAGACGAGCGAGAGGACGTCGTCCCCCAGCGTGGTCGTCGTGGCCAGCGCGGTCAGCACGACGGTGAGCGCGACGCCGATCGCCATCCCGGTGCCGAGCAGGCGCAGCGTCGTCAGCGTGGAGGCGGCGATCTCCCCGTCGGCCACGCCCTCCACGAGCGCCGCCGCCACGTCCCACGGGCCCGCGAACACGAACGAGCTGACGCCCGACGCCGACGCGTAGAGCTGCCAGATCCCGATGAGGACGGCGAACACGACCGTCCGCCGCAGCCACGTCGGCAGCCGCGACCAGCCGCCCGGCTCCCGCCCGGCGGCGGGCGCCGCCGGGCTACTCGTAGACGCCGCCAACGACCTCCCCCTCCTCCGCGAGCAGGGACCGCAGCCGGTGCCGCGCGTCCGCGAACCCCGGCGCGTCCGGACCGTCCAGCCCGGCGACGTCCACGATCTCCGCCACCCGCGACGGCCGTCCGGCCAGCACCACGACGCGGTCGCCGAGCAGCACCGCCTCGTCGATGCTGTGGGTGACGAACAGCAGCGTCGCCCGCGTGCGCGCGGTGAGCGCGGCCAGTTCGCCCTGGAGCCGCCCGCGCGTCTGCGCGTCCAGCGCGCCGAACGGCTCGTCCATCAGCAGCATGAGCGGCCGGACGGCCAGCGCCCGGGCGATCGCCACCCGCTGCTTCATCCCCCCGGACAGCTGGTGGGGGTGCCTGTCGAGCGCGTCCTCCAGCCCCATCAGCTCGAGGTGCTCGACCGCGCGCCGCCGCGCCTCGGAACGGTCCACGCCGGTGACGCGGAGCGCGTGGACGACGTTGCCCAGCACCGTCCGCCACGGGAACAGCTGGTCGAACTCCTGGAAGACGCAGGCGCGGTCGGGACCGGGCCCCGGGTTCTCCCGGCCCCCGACGACGACGCGTCCGGCGGACGGCCGCAGGAACCCCGCGACGGCCTTGAGGATCGTCGACTTCCCCGAGCCGGACGGCCCCAGCAGCATGATCCTCTCGCCGCGCCGGACCTCGAAGGTCGCCTCCGCCACGGCGGGCACCGTCCGGCCCCGCCGCCGGTAGCCGATCGCGACCCGGTCCACCAGCAGCGCGCGGTCGTCGCCGCTACCGCCGGCCCGGTCCGCGGCCTGCGGCGCGGGTCTCACCGCGGCCCCCCTCGTTCTCGCACTGGCCCTCCTCCTCCGATTAGCCGCTATTCCTACCAAGAAAGACGGGAATACGGCAACGCGTCCGGCCCTCCGGTCTCAGCCGACGCGCCCGCCGGGCGCCAGGACCGGCGCATCCACCTCGACGGTCCCCGGGTACTTGATCCCGGCGCCCGTGTTGAGCACCACCACCCGCTCGTCCGCGCCGATCCAGCCCCGCTCCCGCAGCCGCCGCGCCGCCGCGAACGCCGCCGCGCCCTCCGGGCACACGAACACCCCCTCCAGCTCCGCGACCCGCCGCAGCTCCGCCAGCAGCTCCCCGTCGGAGACCGCCACCGCCGTCCCGGACGTCTCCGCCAGCGCGTCCAGGACGAGGAAGTCGCCGAGCGGCTTCGGCACGTTGATCCCGAACGCCGCCGTGGACGCGCCGTCCCAGTGCCGGGTCTCCCGCTCGCCGCGCTCGAACGCCCGCACGACCGGCGCGCACCCCTCCGCCTGCACCGCCACCAGCCGCGGCGGCGGACCCGAGATCCAGCCCAGCTCCCGCAGCTCCCCCAGCGCCTTGTGGATGCCGATCAGCCCGACACCGCCCCCGGTCGGGTACAGGATCACGTCGGGCTGCTCCCACCCGAGCTGCTCGACGATCTCGATGCCCATCGTCTTCTTGCCCTCCACCCGGTACGGCTCCTTGAGCGTCGAGGCGTCGAACACCCCGTCACCCGACGCCACCAGGTCCGCCACGATCCGCCCGGCGTCGCCGATCAGCCCGTCCACGAGCCGCAGATCGCCGCCCGCCGCCGCGACCTCCCGGCGGGTGATCTCCGGCGCGTCCACCGGCATGACGATCACGGCCGCGAGCCCCGCCCGCGCCCCGTACAGCGCCCACGCCGCGCCCGCGTTGCCGTTCGTCGGCATCGCCAACCGCCCGACCCCCAGCTCCGCCGCCCGCGACACCCCGACGGCCGCGCCCCGCGCCTTGAACGACCCCGACGGCACCAGCCCCTCGTCCTTCACCAGCAGCCCCGGCAGGCCGATGCTCCCGCCGTACCGGGGCAGCGGCAGCAGCGGCGTCATGCCCTCGCCGAGGCTCACCGCGGCCGCGGGATCCGCGACCGGCAGCAGCTCGTGGTACCGCCACAGGTCCGGCGCGCGCCCGGCGATCTCCTCCGGCCGCACCGACGCCCGCACCGCGGCCAGGTCGTAGCGGGCGAGCAGCGGCGACCCGCACTCGACGCACAGGTTCTGCCGGACCCCCGCGTCGTGCCGCACCCCGCAGCGCCCGCACTCCAGATGGGACAACCAGCTGTAGCTCATGCGTTCTCCTTGTCCGGTACCGAGGCACGAGGGTCGCCGGACTGGACGCGCGCGGCTTCCACGCCGCCGCGCCCGCGCCGACATTCCCTACTTATCCGATTGACTTGATCTGCTTCAGTGGGTCACGATCCTAGGGTGAATCCGAGTGAGGTCCTCACCGCACGGCTCCACGTCGATCTCCGACGGCAGGCCGGCGCGCTGTGTCCGCGCCGCTGACCCGCAGCCGTGTCCGACCTTCCGGAGGCCCCTCATGACGACCATCCACCGAGCACGCGCCGACGAACCGCGCCTCCTCGAGAACCCCCGCCTGGAGGACCTCGAGGAGTACCTGCGCGACCCCGAAGCCGACGTCCGCCGCGCCGCCCTCACCCGCCTCATCGCGAGCGCCCGCCGCGGACGCGGCCCCCGCGGCACCGGCGACGCCCTCGCCTGGGCGCTCGCCGACGAGCACCCGGCCGTCCGCCGCCTCGCCGCCACCGCCCTGCGCGACCTGCCCGAGATCTACCTCGGCGACGACGGCGTCGAAGCCCTCCTCCTCGCCGCCGCCCGCGGCCGCGACCCGTACGTCCGCGACACCGCCGCCGGCCTCCTCACCGACCTCACCGAGGGAGCCGGCGAACTCTACGCCCGCGGCCTCGACGACGGCGACGTCCAGGCCCGCGTCCAAGCCGTCCTCGGCCTCATCGCCCTGCACGCCGCCGCCCGGATGGCCGAGGCCGCCCACGACCCGGCCCGCGAAGTCCGCGTCGCCGTCGCCGACGGCCTCGCGCGCCTCGCGCACCCCGCCGGCCTCCCCGCCCTCACGCGCCTCCTCGCCGACCACGACCCCGTCGTCCGGACGGCCGCACTGGACGCCGCCGCCGCACTGCGCCCGTCCGGCCCCCTCGCCGACGCGGTCGCCGCGGCCCTCGACGACCCGAACCGGCAGATCCGCCGGCACGCCGCCGCCGCCCTCGCCCAGGCACCCCCCGCCGCGGCCATCCCCCCGCTCGTCCGCGCCCTGCACGACCCCACGGTCGACGTCCGCCGCGCCGCCATCCGCGCCCTCGCCCCCTGGCCCCCCACCCACCCCGAAGCCCACCGGGCCCTGACCGAAGCCCTCAACGACCCGGACCCCGGCCTGAGAGCCCAAGCCCGCCGCTCCCTCCCCTGACCGCGCCGTGCTCACTTAGGGCTTGCCGGTCGGCGATGAGGGCGGCCACGCGGTGCCGTCGACCGCGAGCCAGGGCGCGGAGGCCAGGGCAGTGGGCGTCAAGCCGGTGAACGTCTTGACCTCGCGGTGGAGGTGGGACTGGTCGACGTAGCCGCTCCGGGTGGCGACGTCCGCGGTGGGGTGGCCGGCTGCGAGAAGGTGGGCGGCGTGGTCGAAGCGCACCAGCCGGGCGGCGTGTTTGGGCGTGATGCCGAGCTGGGACCGGAACCGCGACCACAGCCGCTTGCGGCTCCAGCCGACCTCGTCGGCCAGGCGGTCGACCCGCACCCGCCCCCCGCGGGCGAGCGTCCGCCGCCAGGTGCGGGCGACCTCCGGATCGACCGGGGGACGGGCGCCGAGCCGCCGGGCGAGGAGGTCCGCGGCGATCGCGAACCGCTCGTCCCACGACGGGGCGGCGCGCAGCCTGTCCTCGACCCGCGCGGCGTCGCGGCCCCAGATGTCGGCGAGAGCCGCCAGGGTACCCGTGAGCTCGGACGACGCGCCGAGCACCGCGGCCGCCGCGTCCGGCTCCAGGCGGATCTGCAGGCACTCCCCGGTCCCGCGGCCGGTGGTCCGGAGATCGCCGGGGAGCAGGCCGACGACGACGCTGCCGCGCTCCCGCCGACCGGGTCCGTCGTGGACGATCCCTTCTCCGGCGGCCAGATCGATGAGGAGGGTGACGGACGGGTGCGCGACCATGGCGATGTCGACGCGTCCGGGGACCCGGTGGCGGAACCCGGCCATGCTGATCCCCGGCAGCCTGTGCGGCGAGCGCGGGACGGCGACTTCCACGTCCGCCCAGTCGAAGGGGGTTGGGGTCGGCGGCACCGCTCCAGCTTATGGCCGCCGCGCGAGGAGGCCGGGCGTCAGCGCCCCGCGAATTTCAGCAGCAGTTCGCTGGTGGCCCCGGGCGCTTCCAACATGGGCATGTGCCCGACGCCGGGCAGCGTTTCGACCCGCGCGCCCGGCACCGCTCCGTAGCGGTGCGCCGACGACGGCTCCCATCGGGGGTCGGCGGCGCCGAAGATCACCAGGACCGGGAGGCCGAGAGCGGCCAGGCGGTCGGGCAGGCTCCGTTCGGCGATGTAGGCGGTGTTCTTGCGCAGCGCCGTCCGGAATGTGCGGTACGTGGTGCTCCGGAGCTCGGCGACCATGTCCTCCGAGACGTCCACCGGCCGGGCGGCCGTCGCCTCGATGCCCCTGCGGATCATCGCGTCCGAACGTCTCGACCACAGCAGCGGGCCGACGGGCGGCCCCAGCAGCACCCGCAAGGCGAGCGGCTGCGGAAGGAGCGCATCGGGGGACGGTCCGGTGCTGATCAGCGCGATCGACCGCACCAGGTCGGGACGCCGTTCGGCGAGCGCGGTGGCGACGTAACCGCCGCTGGAGTGCCCGACCACGGTGACGCCGTCCACGCCGAGATCGTCCAGCACCGCCGCCACCCGTCCCGCGTGGTCGGGCACGTCGTGCGACTCCGCGGGCGGGGACTGGCCGCACCCCGGCAGGTCGACCCGGATGAGGTGATGGTGGCCGGCGAGAGCCGGGACCACCGGACTCCAGGAACCCCCCGAAGCCCCCGACCCGTGGACGAGCAGCAACGGCGCCGCCCGGCGCGAACCGTCATGAACCACGTGCATCCGATACGAGCGCTCAACCCCAGACTTGCTCATGCAGAGCACGATGCACCGGCGCTCGCCCACCTGTCTTGGACAAATGTTCCGCCGGGTCCGCTGCGGCACAGGGGCCGAACCGGCGATCACCGACCGGGACCCGATGTCCGGGCACGGCTGGTCAAGTCGGGCGTACCGGGCGCCAAAGTACGTCGGCGCGGATTCGGCGGTGGTCGGGTTCGAGCGGTACGGAGTGTCCGCGTGACTCGCCGAGGACGTCGCCGAAGGCCAGGCCGCGGCGTGGGAGTCGCTCGTCCGGTGGTAGGGGTGCCCGGTGTCCCCTGAAAGAGGCTCTGTTTCTGTCCTGACGTGGACTCAGGCCCACCATGGCCGGGTGCCCTCGCGGGCGACGTAGTCATGAAAGTCCATGTTGGCGATTTGTAGGTTGCACGCCATCGAACCGACCCTGTGCCAGGGCAGCACCGCGAGCTGCCCTGGGGTGTCGTACAGGTCGACAACGGTCAGCGGACGCCCAGAATCGGTGAAGGTCCTGGTGTCGGCGAGTGCTACGAGCGTGGGGGGATTCCCGGGCGGGACCAGTGCCGGGACCTGGCCAGGGTGCAGACCTTCGAAAGTCCGGTCGTCGACGACCAGGGCCGCCAGCGGGTAGTCCTCCACGTCGAAGTCGCTCGGGGCCAGATCCGCGCCGACCCAACCGTCCTCGTCGATCCCGCCGAACTCGGCGAGCAAAGCCTGCCAGCCGTCCTCGTCCTCGAACGAGGTGCGAACAAGAAGAGCTTCTGCCGTTGAGGCCAGCCCCGGAAAGTTTCGGTGCGGCTTCCACACCGGAGCGGGGAAAGCAGGGCGACCGTCGCCACCCTGGTAGACGCCGCTGGTGTCCATATCGCGCACCAGATCGTCGAACGTGAGCGCGCCGTCCAGCATCGCGGCCAAAACCTCGCGCAGACTGTCCGACCGAACACGGACAGCGCGACCAGGGATCAAAGCCAGGTCCACAAGCAGTGGGCCACCACCGCCGTAGACCATCCGATCGTCCACCAACACGACGACCGGCGACGCCGCCCCTTCGGCCGGGACGAGCGCCGGCAGGTTCCCTCCATACAGGAGGCCCCACCCCGTGTTCGCGACCAACCTGAGCCGCACTTCGCCGCTTCCCAAGACGAGCACGTCGCCGTGTCGGCACCCCGCGACCTCGCCGAGCACCCCTCCCCACTGCGCCTCTTCACCCGCGTAGCAGCTCGAGACCAGCAACACCTCACCGTCCGCAGCGGGGGGAAGCTCCGGAAACGACACGACGTCCCTCCAAACTCGACGGCGGCCACCATGGTGACCGCCGGGTAGGACAGTCGGGCCTACCGACGCCGCCAAGCCGCAGCGCATACCTCGATCCAGGCCGCAAGGTCGGGCACACCGTCGATCGTGAGCAGCGAGTACGGCGGAGAACCGTCCAGTGGCGTGACATCGTCGAATGCATGGTCCGGCGCGAAAAGAAGGAGCCGGCCACTGTCTCGATGCGCCAACGTGAGATTCCCGTTCGCCTCCACGGCAACGGCGTAGTACTCATCTGGATCGATGGGTATCTTCAGGCCGTCGTTCTCCCAAAGCCACGCGTAATCAGCCAGAACGTTCGAGACTCGTATGCGTGCCACCTCGGCCGTCAGCACCTGGTCCTGATTGCACCACCAAGTGCTGGGCTCGCCGAACCTCTCGACCATCCCGCCACAGAGCGTCCAGAAGCTCCCCTGCACCTGCGGGTAAGACGCTCCGTCCACATCCTCGGGCGGGCGGCAGAGCCATCCCCGTCGGCCGTCCGACGGCCCCCACGCCAGCAACTCGTACGCAGCGTCTCCGACGGAGACCGGGGTGAGAGTCGCCGAATCGAGCAGTGCCGACAGCTCAGGCAGTCCTTCGGCCGATCCGCGGTCCCACGGCCGCGACTCGCCCACCACGACGCCGTCTCCCGGCTCGAGGAACCACGAGACTTCCTGGAGAAACAACTCCCAGTCGCTCATGCCCCGATGATGGCAGGCCCACTCCCCCAACCGCCCGGGAAGCCCGCGAGCCGACTCCCCGCCTCAAGGACGACGGCAGCGCCGCGACCTCTCGTGCCCACCACGTGCACACCAGCACCCACGAAACGGACATCTGGAACGCGACAGGGGCTTCGTCGAAGATCTTGCTTTCGACGAAGCCCCTGGTCAAGCGGCGGAGGATCGGGGATTTGAACCCCGGATGGGCGTGAACCCAAACCGCATTAGCAGTGCGGCGCCATAGACCGGACTAGGCGAATCCTCCAGTGGCCCTCGGGCACAGGACAGGCTACCGGTTCGGCGTGCCGACCGGCAAAGCCTGAGCCCGGGTCACTGAAAGCATAGCCCGGAACCTCCGCATGCGGGGACGATCCGCTCCCGGGGCCGCGGGAGCGGAGGTCGTCACCGTCAGCCGCCCAGGCGGAAGTCCGAGTAACCGCAGGCTTCTCCGAGCTCCTGGCCGTGCTGCTGCATCTGGCTGATGTTCGGCGCACCACCCGAGACGTTGCCCGAGGACAGCTCCTTGAGGCTCTTGGCGACCGTCTCGAGGTCCCCGGCGAAGGCGGAGGCGGCGGACTCGACGTCGCCGCCCGCGTTCTGGCCCTCGCTGCGGATCGTGGACGCGGCGTCGATCCACTTGTCGGCGGTCTGCTCCGCGCCGCCGCCGGTGAAGGACGGGCTGCTGGACGCGATGCCGCGCAGCTCCGTCTCGATGTTCTTGCAAGCCTCGTCCTTCGCGCCACCGCCGGCGATGGAGCTCAGGGGGCCGCAGGCGGTGGACGTGAACAGGGCGCCACCGACGGCGAGGACGCCGACCAGCTTGGTGGCAGACATGCGCATGTTTGCTCCTTCTAGGGGGTTTTGAGCTTCGGACGAGGGTAGACCCCGCAGGTCACTTCCGTCTCGGTTACAGGTTCGGCGCCTGACCGCCACGAACGGTTCCGTGACCCGCGTCACGTCCGGCTCCCCGCCGAACCGATTCGCGGAGCACCCCGAGGACCCGGTACAGTAATCACCGGCAGGCACCCGTAGCTCAATGGATAGAGCATCTGACTACGGATCAGAAGGTTTGGGGTTCGAATCCCTACGGGTGCGCAACAGGTCAGAGGCCCCTTCCGGTCACGGAAGGGGCCTTTTGCGTTGGCCATGGGAGCCACATTGGGAGCCACGGACAGCGATCACGCTCTGAAGAGCGCCCCGCTCATCGCTTCGGCCGCCGCACGTTTGTCGTCCACCAGGATGTGACCGTAGACGTCCCGATGGCGATTTGGCCGGGAGTTCCGGAGTGAGGACGAGCGTCCGGCGCGACTTGGGCGTCTTTGACTCCCCGACGACGAGCCGAGTCTTCTCGCCGTTCGTCTTGTCCCGGGTCTTGATGCGCTTCACCACGTGCGTGAGCCGGATTGTGCCCGCGTCCCAGTCGACCGCTGACCAGTGAATTCTTGGCTTTGGTGTCGGGTGCCTGAGTCTTGGGGGGGTGTTGGGTGGGT
>NZ_QHJN01000014.1:0-87085 GCF_003947565.1 Actinomadura sp. WAC 06369
GCGCGGCGGGGGTGCCAGCATGGGCGGGTGAGCGATGCGAGGGCCCGAGAGCGCGGCGCGACGTCCCGGGGCGCGCGCCCGGCAGCGGAACGGCGGCAAGCCCGGGGCGGGCCGGAGAAGCGGCGCGGCGGGACGGACCGGCAGCGCGGCGGGACGGGGCGGCCGCTCCCGGTGTCCGGGCTCGTCGCGGCCCTGTGGTGCATCGGCATCGGCCTCGCGGTGCTCACCACGGTCACGCTCGTCGGCTGGATCGCCGCGCCCCGCACCGCGTTCGGCGACGGGCTCCCCGGCGTGTTCCGGACGGCCGTGAACTTCTGGCTGATCTCCCACCACGCCGGGTTCTCCACCGGGCACGGGCGCGTGGGCCTGCTGCCGCTCGGCGTCCTGGTCGTGCCCGGCGCGCTGCTGTACCGGGGCGGCGCGTGGATGATCCGCGGGATCGGGCTGCCGGACCGGCCCCGCGTCGCGGTCGCCCGCGTCGCGGTGTCGCTCGCCGCGCCCTACGCGGCGCTGGCCGGGGCGCTCGCCCTGGCCGCGACCGGGCCCGCGCTGCGCCCGTCCGCCTGGCAGGCGCTCGTCGCGTGCTTCACGGTCGCGGTCGTCGCGGGCGGGCTGGGCGCCGCGCGGGCCGTGGTCGCGGCGCAGGTCGCGGCCGAGGCCCGGGGGCGCCGCGTCCGTTCCGGGCTCGGCGCGCTGCTGCGCCTGCTGCCCGACCGGGCCCGCTCCCTCGTGATCGGCGTCGCGGGCTCGACGGCGGTGCTGCTGGCGTCCGGCGCGCTGCTCGTCGCGGTGTCGCTGGCCCTGCACCTGGAGGACGCCGAGCACCTCTACGACATGCTCGGCCCCGGCATCGTCGGCGGCGCGCTGCTGCTGCTCGTCGAGCTCGCGTTCCTCCCGAACGCCGTCATCTGGGGCATGTCCTACGCGGTCGGGCCCGGCTTCTCGGTCGGCGCGGGCACGACGGTGTCCCCGACCGGCGTGTTCCTCGACGTCGTCCCGGCGTTCCCGCCGCTGGCCGCGCTGCCCGAGCCCGGCCCCGCCCCGGCGGCGTCCCTGCTGGCCCTCGCCGCCCCGTTCGTCGCGGGCGCCGTGGGCGGCGCGCTGACCGTCCGGTCGACGCCCAGCGACGCCAACGAGGCGGCCCCGCTGTGGGGATTCGTGTCGGGCGCCCTCACGGGCGCGGTGGCGGCGCTGCTGGCCGCGCTGTCCGGCGGCCCCCTCGGCGGCGAGCGGATGGCGACCGTGGGCCCCTCGCCGTGGCAGGTGGGGCTGATGGCGACGCTCGAGGTCGGCATCTCCGCCGCGATCGTCGCGTGGTGGGCGAACTGGCGGCTGACCCGCCGCGCCGACACCGCCGACGTCCCGCGCCGCCGCCCCCGCCGGACGGCCCGGCCCGCGAAGGCGAAGGCCGTGCCCGCCGTGCCCGCCGCGGCCCCGCCGGCCGCGCCCGCCCCGACCGTCCAGGACGCGCCGGACGTCCCGGCCGCGCCGCCGGAGCCCGCGCCGCGCTCCCCGTACGCGCCCGGCCCGCTGGAGTTCGAGGAGGCCGAACCGGTCCTCACGCCGCGCCGCCGCCGGCGGGCGCCCGACCCCGGGCCGCCCGCGGACGAGCCCGCCGCCGCGCCCGAACCGGGCACGGTCGTCGTCGAGGGCCACATCGTCGACGAGGAACCGGACGAGCCCGTCCCCGCGCCCCGCGCGGAGCCCGGGACCGGCCCCGTCCCCGAGCGGACCGAGAACCGGGGCGGCGCGATCTACGTGCTGCGCAACGACCCCCGCCCCGAGTGACTCAGAGCAGGTCGCCGTACTCGTCCATGCTGCCCTCGGGCAGCCCCATCTTGTCCTCGATGCGGGGGAACCACTCGTCCTGGCACGTCTGCCGGTCGATGCCGGTGTTGGCCGTGCTCACGCACGACTGGTAGCCGCTCAGCTCCGTCCACAGGAACGCCGTGAGCGCGACCGACAGCGACGCCAGCACCAGCCCGATCGACCCGAGGACGATCCCCGCCGCCGCCCCCGGCGCCGAGCCGTGCTCGCGCCGGGCCGCTCGCCGGGACCGGACGCCCACGACGATCGCCGCGATGCCGAGCACGAGGCCCAGGGGGTAGAAGAAGAACGCGGTCAGCAGGGCGAGCCCGCCGAGCCACAGGGACCGCCAGCTGCTCCGCTCGCCCGGCCGCGGCCCCGGCTTCCCCTGCGGCCCTCCGGGCCGCCCCGGCTGCCCCGGCTGCCCCCACGGGTTCTGCGGGTGCCCCTGCTGCTGCTCCTGCGCCCCCCAGGGGCTCGCGCCGCCGGCCCGCTCCGGCAGGTCGGGCCGTCCGGGCGTCCCCGCCTCCCCCGGCTCGCCGCCGGCCGGCGCCGGGGCGGGGGCCCCCGCCGAAGACGAGCCCGCGGGGCGGCCGTCCGGACGGTCGTCCTCGGGGGCCGGCTGTCCCGGCTGCTCGCTCACTCGTTCCTCCTGGCCTGGGGGCTGTCGATCCTGGGCGCCGCGCACCTGGGGCATCGAACAGGGCCGATAGGCTTCGTGGTGGCCGAAACAACCCCACCGTCCACCCAGGGAGTCATGGTGTCCGCCCGGCTCGTCGTCCTCGTCTCCGGTGCGGGGACCAACCTACAAGCGCTGCTCGACGCGTGCGCGGATCCAGCCTACGGGGCGCAGGTGGTGGCCGTGGGCGCGGACCGCCCAGGGACGGGCGGCGTGGAACGCGCGGAACGGGCCGGGCTGCCGACCTTCGTCCGCCGCGTCGCCGACTTCCCGACCCGGGTGGAGTGGGACGCCTCGCTCACCGAGGCGATCGCCGGGCACGAGCCCGACCTGGTGGTGTCCGCCGGGTTCATGAAGATCCTCGGGCCCCGGTTCCTGGCGGCGTTCGGCGGGCGCACCGTGAACACGCACCCCGCGCTGCTGCCGTCCTTCCCCGGCGCCCACGCCGTTCGGGACGCCCTGGCGTACGGGGTCAAGGTGACGGGCTGTACCGTGCACTTCGTCGACGAAGGCGTGGACACCGGACCCGTCATCGCCCAGGAGGCCGTGCAGGTGGGCTGGCATGACGACGAAGACTCCCTGCACGAGCGCATCAAGCAGGTCGAGCGCAGGCTGATCGTCGACGTCGTCGGACGCCTCGCCCGCGACGGCTGGACCGCGAAGGGCAGGCGGGTCTCCATGAAATGCACCACATGCAGGGACGCGTCCGACAGTCCGTCCATGAACGAGGGGAGCTCGGCCGAGTGAGTCGGGTGGCGATCAAGCGCGCGCTGATCAGCGTGTACGACAAGACCGGGCTGGAAGACCTCGCCCGGGGCCTGCACGAGGCCGGGGTGGAGCTGGTCTCCACCGGCTCCACGGCGGGGCGCATCGCCTCCGCCGGCGTGCCGGTCATGAAAGTGGAGAAGCTCACGGGCTTCCCCGAGTGCCTGGACGGGCGGGTCAAGACGCTGCACCCGAGGGTGCACGCCGGCCTGCTCGCCGACCGGCGCAAGGACGACCACCTGCAGCAGCTCGACGACCTGGGCGTCGAGCCGTTCGACCTGGTGATCGCGAACCTGTACCCGTTCGCCGACACGGTGAACTCGGGCGCGAAGCCCGACGAGTGCGTCGAGCAGATCGACATCGGCGGCCCGACCATGGTGCGCGCCGCCGCGAAGAACCACGCGAGCGTCGCCGTCGTCGTCGACCCGTCCGGGTACGCCGACGTCCTGGCCGCCGTCGCCGCCGGCGGGTTCACCCTGGACGAGCGGCGCCGCCTCGCCGCCCGGGCGTTCGCGCACACCGCGTCGTACGACGTCGCCGTCGCGTCCTGGTTCGCTGGCGACTACGCGCCCGACGACACCGCCCGCGACACCGCGTGGCCCGACTTCCTCGGCGCCACCTGGGAGCGGTCGAACACCTTGCGGTACGGCGAGAACCCGCACCAGCGCGCCGCCCTGTACCGCGCGCCGGGCGAGACCGGCCTCGCGGGCGCCGAGCAGCTGTACGGCAAGGAGATGTCGTACAACAACTACGTCGACACCGACGCCGCGCGCCGGTCCGCGTACGACTTCGCCGAGCCCGCCGTCGCGATCATCAAGCACGCCAACCCGTGCGGCATCGCGGTCGGCGCCGACATCGCCGAGGCGCACCGCAAGGCGCACGCCTGCGACCCGCTGTCGGCGTACGGCGGCGTCATCGCGGCGAACCGCCCGGTGACCGCGGAGATGGCCCGGCAGGTCACCGAGAGCTTCGCCGAGGTCGTCGTGGCCCCCGGGTTCGACGACGAGGCCGTCGCGGTGCTCAAGGACCGCTTCAAGAACGTCCGCCTCCTCGTCTGCCCGGACGCCCCGAAGGGCGCGACCGAGTACCGCCGCATCGACGGCGGCCTGCTCCTGCAGGGCGTCGACGCCGTCGACGCCCCCGGCGACGACCCGTCCGGGTGGGAGCTGAAGACCGGCGAGGCCGCCGACGAGGCCACCCTGCGCGACCTGGCGTTCGCGTGGCGCGCGGTCCGCTCCGTCAAGTCGAACGCCATCCTGCTGGCCGCCGACGGCGCCACCGTCGGCGTCGGGATGGGCCAGGTCAACCGGGTCGACTCCGCCAAGCTCGCGGTGTCGCGCGCGGGCGAGGAGCGCGCGGCCGCCGCGGTCGGCGCGTCCGACGCGTTCTTCCCGTTCCCGGACGGCCTGGAGGTGCTGACGAGCGCGGGCGTCCGCGCGATCGTCCAGCCCGGCGGGTCCGTCAACGACGACAAGGTGGTCGAGGCGGCGGAGAAAGCCGGGATCGCCCTCTACTTCACGGGCGTCCGGCACTTCTTCCACTGACGGCACCGAACGGCCCGGCGGCCCCCGCCGCCGGGCCGTTTTACGTTCCGCCGCAGGTAGCCTCGTTGCCGGCCCCCCACGGAAGGCACCATGGACACCCTCACGATGCTCATGCTGAGCGCCGTCTCCCAGGCGAACGCCCTCCTGCTGGACGCCCGGCAGGTCATCGGGCTCGTCGCCGCGGCGCTCGCCGCGATGCTCGCCGCCCGCCTCGGCTGGCACGGCACCGACCGCGCCATCGCCCGCCGCTCCGAAGACGAGAACGCCTGACCGCACCGCCTGACCGCGACGCCTAACCGCGCAGGCGCGCGCGCAGCGCCGGGCCCGCCACGGCCCAGTCGTCGTCGGTCATCCCGTACACGGCCGTGTCCCGGACCGACCCGTCCGCCCGCACCCGGTGCTTCCGGTGGACGCCCTCGAACGACGCCCCCAGCCGCTCGATCGCCGCCCGCGACCGCTCGTTCTGGGCGTGCGTGTGCCACCCCACTCGGATCGCCTTCAGCTCCTCGAACGCCCGCTCCAGCAGCAGCAGCTTCGACTCCGTGTTGATCCCCGTCCGCTGCCACCGCGCCCCGAGCCACGTGTACCCGATGCACAGGCCCCGGTCCTTCGGCGACACCTCGTAGTACGACGTCGTCCCCGCGACCTCGCCGGTCGCCGCGTCGATCTGCGCCCACGGCAGCCGCAGGCCCCGGTCGCGCCCGTCCAGCGCCCGCCGCACCAGCGCCCGCATGTCCGCCGCGTCGCGCGGCCGCAGCGCGCTCTGCCACCGCCAGACCTCCGGGTCGCCCGCCGCCGCGAACAGCCCGTCCGCGTGCTCCATCGCCAGCGGCTCCAGCCGCACGTGGCGTCCGGTCAGAACGGGTACGTCGAACCACTCCATGCCTCGGACGCTAGGCGTCGCGCGCCCCCGCCGCGAGAGCCACTCGGCGCCGATTTCCGCGCCCCAATGGCCCGTTACCATGGGTGTTCGCGACTGGCGCGGGCAAGGTGGATCACCACCGGGGAGCGATCGACAGTCCGGACACCGCGCGCCTGGGTGGCCGAGATCAGCCGAGATCAGCGCGGAGGCACACGCATGACGGCACAGATTCTGGACGGCAAGGCGACCGCGGCGGAGATCCGCGCGGACCTCGCCGAGCGCGTCGCGGCGCTCGGGGAGCGGGGCGTGTCGGTGGGGCTCGGCACCGTCCTCGTCGGGGACGACCCCGGCAGCCACTCCTACGTCAACATGAAGCACCGCGACTGCGCCGAGGTCGGGATCGAGAGCATCCGCCGCGACCTGCCGGCCGACGCCTCCCAGGACGAGGTGGAGCGCGCCGTCGCCGAGCTCAACGCCGACCCGGCCTGCACCGGCTACATCGTCCAGCTCCCCCTGCCGAAGGGCCTCGACGACAAGCGCGTCCTCGAACGCATCGACCCCGCCAAGGACGCCGACGGCCTGCACCCCACGAACCTCGGCCGGCTCGTCCTCATGCAGGACGGCCCGCTGCCCTGCACCCCGAAGGGCATCATCGAGCTGCTGCGCCGCTTCGACGTCCCGCTCAAGGGCGCCGAGGTCACCGTCGTCGGCCGCGGCATCACCGTCGGCCGCTCCCTCGGCCTGCTGCTGACCCGCCGCACCGAGAACGCGACCGTCACCCTCTGCCACACCGGCACCCGCGACCTCGCCGCGCACACCCGCGCCGCCGACATCGTCGTCGCCGCCGCCGGCGTCCCCGGCCTGATCACCGCCGACATGGTGAAGCCCGGCGCCGCCGTCCTCGACGTCGGGGTCTCCCGCGTCGACGGGAAGCTCGCCGGCGACGTCGCCGCCGACGTCCGCGAGGTCGCCGGCTGGGTGGCGCCCAACCCCGGCGGCGTGGGCCCGATGACCCGCGCCATGCTCCTCGCGAACGTCGTCGAAGCCGCGGAACGCTCCCTCTGATCGGGAACACGGCCGCCCTCCGCGCTGCGCTGCCGGTGGAGGGCGGCCGTGAACGCTAGCTGGCGCGCCTCCCCGCCGCGCTGGGTGCCGGACGGGTGACGTGCGCGGTGCCGTGCGCCGGGCGGCGCGCCTCGGGACGGACGCCCGGCGGGCGTCCGCCGTCCATCGGCGGGCGGCCCTGCGGGACGTGCACCGGCGGCAGCGGCCGGACGAGGCCCATCGCGATGACCTCGTTGGCGAGCCGGGTGCGGCGGTTGGGACCCTCGGGAATACGGAACTTCTGGTACAGGCGCAGCAGGTGCTGCTTGACGGCCGCCTCCGTCACCACGAGATCACCGGCGATGTCGCGGGCGGTGGCGGGCGCGACGAACGCCTCGTCCGACAGGGCGGGCCGGCACAGCGAGGTCAGCACATCGACCTCGCGCCGGGTGAGCTCGGGCGCGACCGCCCGCCGCAGTTCGACGTCCGGGTCGACCTCCTCCCGGGGGATGCCCCCCATCCGGCACCGCGCGGTGCCGAAGGTGACGACGTCGCCGTCCTCCAGGACGCGGCGTGCGATCGGCCGGCCGTTGACCCGCGTCCCGTTGCGGGACAGGCCCATGTCGACCACGTAGACGTACGGGCCGCGCCGAACGATCTCTGCGTGCAAACGGGACACACTCGGGTCGTCGAGGCGGACGTCGACTCCGCGCCCTCGCCCGACCGTCGTGACGTCGGGGCGCAGCGGCATGACCACACCGCTGTCCTCGATCCGCATGAACGGCCCCTCCACGGCAGTCCTCCCAGCTAGTTAGCGACCCCTGTCGTCCGGGTTACCCGGGCGCCCTGCCGTCACACCCTCCTACTGGCGAGTAGGGTCGACGCCGCAGGGGTTTCGGGCCACTTCGGCGCCCCCGTGACCGGAATGGGACTACGGTGTGGACATGACCACTCAGGTGCACCGGCGCAGGCGGAAGGCGCCGCGCGGGAGGTCCGCCGCACCGCACTGGCTCGGCCGACTGCCCTACCTGATGGTGCTCCTCGGCGTCGCCGCCGGCCTGACGCTGGCGTCCTTCGACTACTTCCGCAAGGGCTCGGGCGTCATCGCCGGCGCCCTGCTCCTCGGCGCCCTCGCCCGCCTCCTGCTGCCCGAGTCGCAGCTCGGCATGCTCGCCGTCCGCAGCCGCGCCGTCGACTGCTGGACGCTCGTCCTGCTCGGCGAGACGGTCGCGTTCGTCTCCCTCAGCGTCCCGCCGATGCACAAGACCGGCCTCGTCCTCGCCGGCGCCTTCGGCGTCCTGATCGCGCTCGCCATGGCCGGCCGCGGCCTCCTGCTCCTGCTGAACCGGCGCCGCGCCCGGTCGCCCGGATAGCCCCTGCCCTGCGGGTCCGCGCCGGGGGCGAGGTCTAGACCTCCGAACCCGCTCGGATAGCCTTGCCAGTTGAGCCTTACAAGGACTGCTGGCCAGGTGTAGGAAAGGGACAGCAACAGCATGCCCAAGATCAAAGTAGCGGGCCCGGTCGTCGAACTCGACGGCGACGAAATGACGCGGATCATCTGGAAATTCATCAAGGACCAGCTGATCCTGCCGTACCTCGACGTGGACCTGAAGTACTACGACCTGGGGATGGAGCATCGGGACGCGACCGATGACCAGGTCACCATCGACGCCGCCCACGCCATCCGGGAGCACGGCGTCGGCGTCAAGTGCGCCACCATCACCCCCGACGAGGCCCGCGTCGAGGAGTTCGGCCTGAAGAAGATGTGGCGGTCCCCGAACGGGACGATCCGCAACATCCTCGGCGGCGTCGTCTTCCGCGAGCCCATCATCTGCTCGAACATCCCCCGGCTCGTCCCCGGCTGGACCAAGCCGATCATCATCGGCCGGCACGCCCACGGCGACCAGTACAAGGCGACGGACTTCGTCGTCCCGGGCCCGGGCAAGGTGACGATCACCTACACGCCGCAGGACGACGGCGAGCCCATCGAGATGGAGATCGCGGACTTCAGCGGCGGCGGCGTCGCGATGGGCATGTACAACTTCGACGCGTCGATCCGCGACTTCGCGCGCGCGACGATGCGGTACGCGCTCGAGCGCAACATGCCGCTGTACATGTCCACGAAGAACACGATCCTGAAGGCGTACGACGGCCGCTTCAAGGACATCTTCCAGGAGATCTACGAGGCCGAGTTCAAGAGCGAGTTCGAGGCCAAGAAGCTCACCTACGAGCACCGGCTCATCGACGACATGGTCGCGGCGGCGCTGAAGTGGGACGGCGGCTTCGTCTGGGCCGCCAAGAACTACGACGGCGACGTCCAGTCCGACACCCTCGCGCAGGGCTTCGGCTCCCTCGGCCTCATGACCTCGGTCCTCATGACCCCCGACGGCAAGACCGTCGAGGCCGAGGCCGCGCACGGCACGGTGACCCGCCACTACCGCCAGCACCAGCAGGGCAAGGCGACCTCCACCAACCCGATCGCGTCCATCTTCGCCTGGACCCGCGGCCTCGAGCACCGCGGCAAGCTGGACGGCCAGCCCGAGGTTTCCGACTTCGCGCGCAAGGTCGAGGAAGTCTGCATCGAGACCGTCGAGGGCGGCCAGATGACCAAGGACCTCGCTCTGCTCGTCGGGGCCGACACCCCCTACCTGACGACGCAGGAGTTCCTCGAGGCTCTCGACACCAACCTGCAGAAGAAGATCAACGGCTGATCCGGCCGTCCGCTGTGGGCCGTCCCGGGGATCCCGGGGCGGCCTTCCGCTTTCCGGGCGGGACGAGCGGTGCCGGGGGGCGCACCTGCCCGCCGTCCGTCCGGGCGCGCGGTATAGCCTGCTGGTGAACTATCTCGACGGCGAGAGATTCCGCGCGGCGGCGCGCCTCTTGGGCGGTCGGGTTCGCACGGATGGGCCGCCTGAGTCTTCTAGGTCGCAGCAGCCCCGTCAGGTCACAGCAGGAGAGAAGAGGCAATGACTCGCACCCCAGTCACCGTCACCGTCACCGGCGCCGCGGGCCAGATCGGTTACGCGCTGCTGTTCCGTATCGCGTCCGGGCACCTGCTGGGTGCGGACGTACCCGTCAAGCTGCGGCTGCTGGAGATCCCGCAGGCGGTGAAGGCCGCCGAGGGCACCGCGATGGAACTGGACGACTGCGCCTTCCCGCTGCTGCAGGGCATCGACATCTTCGACGACGCCGCGCAGGCGTTCCAGGGGACGAACGTGGCGCTGCTGGTGGGCGCGCGGCCGCGCACGAAGGGCATGGAGCGCGGTGACCTGCTGGAGGCCAACGGCGGGATCTTCAAGCCGCAGGGCGAGGCGATCAACGCCGGCGCGGCGGACGACGTGAAGGTGCTGGTGGTCGGCAACCCGGCGAACACGAACGCGCTGATCGCGCAGCAGCACGCCCCGGACGTCCCGGCCGAGCGGTTCACCGCGATGACCCGCCTGGACCACAACCGGGCGCTGGCGCAGCTGTCGAAGAAGGCGGGCGTGTCCGTCGCCGACATCAAGAAGATGACGATCTGGGGCAACCACTCGGCGACCCAGTACCCGGACCTGTTCCGCGCGGAGATCGGCGGGAAGAGCGCCGCCGCGGTGGTGGACGACCAGAAGTGGCTGGAGGACGACTTCATCCCGACGGTCGCCAAGCGCGGTGCGGCGATCATCGAGGCGCGGGGGGCGTCCTCGGCGGCGTCGGCGGCGTCGGCGGCGATCGACCACGTGCACACGTGGGTGAACGGGACGGCCGAGGGCGACTGGACGTCGATGGCCGTGGTGTCGGACGGCTCGTACGGGGTGCCCGAGGGGCTGATCTCGTCGTTCCCGGTCACCGCGAAGGACGGGAAGTGGGAGATCGTCCAGGGGCTGGAGATCGACGAGTTCTCGCGCGGGAAGATCGACGCGTCGGTGAACGAGCTGGCGGAGGAGCGGGACGCGGTCCGCAAGCTGGGCCTGATCTGATCTCGTAGCACGCGTGGGGCGGGCCCCGGACCGGTCGGACGGTCCGGGGCCCGTTCGCGTCTTAAACGATCACGAAACGTCGCAAAGCCTCGCTATGGTGTCCTCCGCTCGTCAGGGGAGATCGGGGAGGTTCCGGGTGGCGGATCAGGCGTTCCAGGTGGATCTGCGCGGCGTGGTGGATCTGCTGAGCCGCCATCTGTACGCGAGTCCGCGGGTGTATCTGCGGGAGCTGCTGCAGAACGCGGTGGACGCGATCACGGCGCGCGGCGACGGCGGCGGCCGGGTGCGGGTGGAGACGGGCGGCGGGGCGCTGCGGGTGCACGACGACGGCGTCGGGCTGACGGCGGACGAGGTGCACACGCTGCTGGCCACCATCGGACGGTCGTCGAAGCGGGACGAGCTGGGGTTCGCGCGGCACGACTTCCTGGGGCAGTTCGGGATCGGGCTGCTGTCGGCGTTCCTCGTCGCGGACGAGATCGAGGTGGTGACGCGGTCGGCGCGCGGCGGCGGGGCGGTCCGGTGGACGGGCCGGTCGGAGGGCAGCTACCGGGTGGAGCCGGGCGAGCGGGACGAGCCGGGCACGACGGTGACGTTGCGGGCGCGTCCGGGGTCGGCGGAGCTGCTGAGCCCGCCGGTGGTGGCGGAGCTGGCGCGGACGTACGGGTCGCTGCTGCCGGTGGAGCTGACGGTGGACGGCGTCGCGGTGACGGGGGAGCCGCCGTGGCGGGCGGCGCACCCGGACCCGGCGGCGCGGCGCCGGGCGCTGGAGGGGTACTGCGAGGAGCTGTACGGGTTCACGCCGTTCGACGTGGTGGACCTGAGCGCGGCGGAGGCGGGCCTGACGGGGGTGGCGTTCGTGCTGCCGCAGCCGGTGGCGCCGACGGCGCGGTCGGCGCACCGCGTCTACCTGAAGCGGATGCTGCTGGCGGAGGGCGTGGAGGGGCTGCTGCCGGAGTGGGCGTTCTTCGCGCGCTGCGTGGTGGACGCGGGGGAGCTGCGGCCGACGGCGAGCCGCGAGGCGCTGTACGAGGACGAGCTGCTCGACGCGACGCGGCACGCGCTGGGGGAGTCGCTGCGGCAGTGGCTGGTGACGCTGTCGGAGACGGACCCGCCGCGGCTGCGGGGCTTCCTGCGGCTGCACCACCTCGGTGTGAAGGCGATGGCGCTGCACGACGACGACATGCTGCGGATCGTCGACCGGTGGCTGGAGTACGAGACGTCGGCGGGGCCGATGACGCTGGCGGAGTTCCGGCGGCGGCATCCGGACGGCCGGTTCACGACGAGCGTGGACGAGTTCCGGCGGCTGTCGGCGGTCGCGGGCGCGCAGGGCGTGGGGCTCGTGAACGCGGGCTACGTGCACGACGCGGAGATCATCGAGCGGCTCCCGGCGATCGATCCGGACATCGCGCCGGCGCGGCTGGACGCGGCGGAGCTGGCGACGACGTTCGGGGTGCTGGATCCGGCGGCGGAGCTGGCGCTGCGGCCGTTCCTGGCGGCGGCGCAGCGGGCGGTGGAGAAGCTGGGCTGCGAGGTGGTGGTCCGCGACTTCGATCCGGCGTCGCTGCCCGCGCTGTTCCTGTCGTCCCGCGACGCGCGGTTCCGGGAGGAGCTGGCGCGGGCGCAGGAGGAGGCGGGGGAGCTGTGGGCGGACGTCCTGGGCGCGGTGGGCGCGTCGGCGGGGATCGACCGGCCGCAGCTCGTGCTGAACCACCGGAACCCGCTGACCCGGCGCATCACGGCGCTCGGTGACGGCGGCCCGGTCGACGTCGCCGTCCAGGCGCTGTACGGGCAGGCGCTGCTGCTCGGGCACCATCCGCTGCGGCCGATCGACACGGCCGCGCTGAACCGTTCGTTCATCGGCCTGCTGGAGTGGGCCGTCCACACCCCGGAGGGGGACCAGTGAGCGTTGAGGACGTCTACGAGCTGATGCGGCGGGCGGACGAGCTGCCCTACGGGGAGGCGAAGACCGTCCTGGTGGAGGACGCGCTGCGCCGCGCGGACGCCGCGGGCGACGAGGAGCTGGCGTTCCGGGTGCGGATCGCGCTGACGAACGCGTACCACTACGGCGCGGAGCCGATGAAGGCGTTCGCGACGTTCAGCCGGACCCTCGCCGACCACGACCGCGATCCGGGGCGGTTCGGGGAGACGCATTCGCTGCTGTGGCAGATGAAGGCGGTGGTGAACGCCCTGACGAAGTTCCCCGAGATCCCCTTGGACCGGACGTACGCGGTGCTGGACGACATGGAGCGCCGGTACCGCGCGGGCGGGCACAGCCTGCAGGCGGTGTACCACTACCGGTGCGCGGTGGCGCGGCACGTCGGGGACGCGGCGGCGCCGGACTGGTTCGCGAAGTGGCGGGCGGCGGAGCGCGACGAGCTGTCGGACTGCGCGGGCTGCGACCCGACCGGGATGATGTACCAGCTGATCGACGCGGGCCGGTACGAGGAGGCGCTGGAGGTCGCGGCGCCGGTGCTGGGCGCGGAGCTGACGTGCTCGGAGCAGCCGCAGGGCGTCCAGACGGCGCTCATGCAGGTGTACCTGCGGACGGGGCGGTACGCGGAGGCGGCCGACATGCACCGCCGCGCGTACCGGGTGAACCGGACGCAGCTCGCGGATCTGGCGGACATCGCGGAGCATCTGGAGTTCTGCGGGCTGACCGGGAACGGGGCGCGCGGGCTGGAGATCCTGGAGCGGCACCTGGGGTGGCTGGACCGGGCGCCGCACCCGTACGCGGCGATGCGGTTCGCGGCGGCGGGCGCGCTGGTGCTGGGGCGTGCGGCGGCGGCGGGGCACGGGGCGGCGACGCTGCGGCGGCCCGCGGCGGGCGAGCGCCCGGCGGCGGACGTCCCGGTGGAGGCGCTGCGGGCGGAGCTGGCGGAGTCCGCGACGGGGCTGGCGGCCCGGTTCGACGCGCGCAACGGCACGTCGCGGCAGGGCGAGCGGGTGCGGGCGATCATCGAGGCGGAGCCGGTCGCGGAGTACGTCCCGCTGGCCGCGCACCACCGCCGTCCGGCCGCCGCGCCCGACCCGGCTCCGGCCGGGCCGGCCGACGACGCCGCGGACGTCGCGGCGATCGACGATCTCGACGAGCTGCTCGACATCACCGACCGCCGCCGCAGCGGCCGCGACCTGGAGCGGACGTTCGCGGCGTGGCGGCGGTTCGACACCGTGGCGGAGAAGATCGAGCCGACGCCGCTGCAGGCGGCCCGGAGGCTGGACGGGCGCGGCGTGGAGCTCGCGGTCGAGGGGGACGCGCCGGGCGCGATCGCGGCCTGGGAGGAGGCGGCCCGCCGGTTCGCGGAGCTGGGCGAGGAGGACCGGCGGCACCGGACGCTGAGCCGGCTGGGGGAGATGCGCGTCGACAGCGGCGACCCGGACGGCATGGCGGACCTGACGGCCGCCGTCGACCACTTCACCGCGCACCCGGCCGAGGACGGGTACCTGGTGTCGGCGCTGCTGCGGCTCGCGGGCGGCCACCTCGAACTGGACCGGCCCGCGGACGCGCTCGCCGTGCTCGACCGGATCGTCCCCGAGGACGACCCGTTCCGCGCCCCGGACGCCGACTTCGTGCGGGCCCGCGCGCTGGTGCTGACCGGCGAGGTCGCGGAGGGCACGGCGGTGCTGCGGCGCAGCCTGGACGCGGCCCGCGCGCAGGACGAGCCGCAGAAGGCCGCGGCGGCGGCGCTGATGCTGGCGCAGATCCTGGGGCGGATCGCCGAGGACCGGGACGCGGTCCCGCCGGAGGAGATCGTGGCGCTGCTCGACGAGGTCCTCGCGGTGCCGACCGTGCAGGGGCCGATGCGGGCGGCGGCGCACGGGGAGCGGGGCCGGGCGCTGCTGTCCGCCGACAGGCCCGCCGACGCGGTCGCCGACCTGGTGGAGGGCGTCGCGGCGTGGACCGCCGGGGGCGCGCACGAGGCGGCCGTCCACCTGCGGGTCGATCTCGCCGCCGCGTACATGGGCGCGGGCCGGCACCTGGAGGCGGCGGAGGTCGCGGAGGAGGCCCTGCCCGGGGTGGCGGGGGAGGACGGCGACCCGATCGCCGAGCGGCGCTGCCGGCTGATCATCGCGCACGCGCAGAAGGAGCTCGGGGAGCCGGGCGCGGCGGACGCGTTCGTCGCGATGGCCGGGCTCGCCGCGCAGGACGGGAACGAGGCGGCGCGGGGCCACTTCCTCGACGAGTCCGCCGAGGTGCTCACGAACCTGGACCGGGACGCGCTCGCCGCGGAGCGGTTCGCGGAGGCCGCCGAGGCGTACGGCCGGGCGGGCAACCCCTACGGCCGGGTGAACGCGCTGCGCCGCGCCGCGATGTGCCGGCTGTGGAGCGGCGACGCCGACGCGGCGGACGCCGGGATGGAGGACGCCCGCGCGGCGCTCGCCGACCTGCCCGCGGAGGACGGGCCGGCGCGGATCTGGCACACGGCGCTGATCGCGTTCGACGAGGCGCGCGTGCTCGCGCAGACCGGGCGGCTCCCGGCCGCCGCGGAGCGGGCGTCCGCCGCGGTGGACGGGTTCCGCTCCCTGGGCGAGGAGGACGCGGTGCGCAACGCCGAGGGCCTCCTCGCGCAGATCGGGTCCGCGCTGGGCGAGCACCCCGACGACGGCTCCACCGGCGCCTGACCGCACCCGCCCCGCGCCCCGGGCGTCCGTCCGGCCCCCGGGGCGCGGGGTTCGGGGCTCCGCTCCGGCCGCCGGTCGGCGGGTCAGGCGGTGCGGTGGGCGCCGTGCGAGGGGACGGCGTCGAGGAAGGCGGGGGCCGTCCAGCCGCGGGCGGCGTAGGCGGCGGTGATCGCGTCGCGGACGCGGTCGGCGCGGTCGGCCGCGGTGAGGACGATCACCGAGCCGCCGAAGCCGCCGCCGATCATCCGGCCGCCGCGGGCGCCCGCGCGCAGCGCCGCGTCCACGGCGGCGTCCGCCTGCGGCCACGACACCTCGAACTGGTCCCGCAGGGACAGGTGCGACGCGTTCAGCATCGAGCCCAGCTCGGCGACGGCCCCGGCGCGCAGCAGCCCGGCGGCGGCCTCCACCCGGTGGTTCTCGGTGACGACGTGCTGGACGCGGCGGCGCAGCACCGGGTCGGGCAGCGACCGGAGCGCGCCCGCGAGGTCCTTGACGTCGCGGAGCGCGGGGACGCCGAGCAGCGCCGCGGCCTCCTCGCACTCGGCGCGCCGCCGCCCGTAGTCGCCGCCGCCGATCGCGTGGCTCGCGCGGGTGTCGACGACCAGCAGCGTGAGGCCCGCGTCGCCCGGTGCGAACGGCACCGGCCCGGACAGGCCGCTGCGGCAGTCCAGCAGCAGCGCGTTCCCGGGCGTGCACAGCAGCGACGCCGCCTGGTCCATGATCCCGCAGGGCGCGCCGACCTGCTCGTTCTCGGCCCGCCGGCACAGCTCCGCCAGCACGCGCCGGTCCGGGTCGGCGCCGTGCAGGCCGCACAGGGCGAGGGCGGTCGCGCACTCCAGCGCGGCGGACGACGACAGCCCGGCGCCCGCCGGCAGGTCGGCGTCGACCAGCAGCGACGCGCCGCCCGTCCCGAGGGCGCCGTGCAGCACCCGCGCGACACCGACCGGGTACGCCGCCCACGCCCGCTCCGGCGGCCAGCCCTCGGCCGCGACGGGCCCGCCCGCCACGGGCGCGGCCACCGGCTCGGCGGACGCCCGCAGGGAGCGGGCCTCGACGATCCCGTCGTCGCGCCGCGCCGCCGCGACCGTGACGCCCCGCGCGAGGGCGAACGGCAGCACGAGGCCGTCGTTGTAGTCGGTGTGCTCGCCGATCAGGTTGACCCGGCCGGGCGCCCGCCAGACGCCGTCCGGCGCCCGCCCGTACACGTTCTCGAACGCGGCCGCGAGCGGGGCGGCCGCCGGGGCGGCGGTCACCGGGACCGGATGAAGGTCCAGGCGTCGCCGACCATGGCGCGCAGGTCGTGCTCCGGCTTCCAGCCCAGCTCGCCCCGGATCCGGTCGGACGACGCGACGAGCACGGCCGGGTCGCCCGCGCGGCGCGGCGCGACCTCGGCGGGGATGTCGCGGCCGGTCACCTCGCGGCAGACGTCCACGACCTCCTTCACCGAGTAGCCCGTGCCGCTGCCCAGGTTGTAGATCTTGTGGGCGCCGGGCTCGCAGGCGTCGAGGGCCAGCAGGTGCGCCCGTCCGAGGTCCTCGACGTGGATGTAGTCGCGGATGCAGGTGCCGTCGGGCGTCGGGTAGTCGTCGCCGAACAGCTTCACCGGCGCGCCGTCCTCGCCCGCGGCCTTCAGCACGTTCGGGATCAGGTGGGTCTCGACGGTGTGCCGCTCCCCGAGCGTCCCGTAGGCCCCGGCGACGTTGAAGTACCGCAGGGACACGCCCCCCAGCCCGTGCAGCCGCGCGTACTCGGCGAGCGCCGTGTCGATCGCGAGCTTGGACGCCCCGTACGGGTTCGTCGGACGGGTCGGGTCGGTCTCCAGGATCGGCGTGGACTCGGGCTCCCCGTAGGTCGCGGCCGTCGACGAGAACACGATCCGCGGGACGCCCGCGACGCGCATCGCGTCCAGCAGGGCGAGGGACTCGCCGAGGTTCTTGTCCCAGTACAGGCCGGGGTTCTGCACCGACTCGCCGACCAGCGACTTCGCCGCGAAGTGCAGCACGGCGTCGAACCCGGCGCCGCCGAGCACGTCGGCGGCCGTGTCCCGCAGGGTGCCGCGCACCAGCCGGGCGCCCGCCGGGACGGCGTCCTCGTGCCCGGTGGACAGGTCGTCGAGCACGACGACCTCGTGCTGCGCCTCCAGCAGCAGGGCGGAGACGACGCTGCCGATGTAGCCGGCGCCTCCGGTGACGAGCAGCTTCACGAAACGGCCTCCTCGAGGTGACGGTGGGGCGACGCTGCGGGGGTGCGGTCCAGGCTATCCGCAACCCGAAGCGGCCACCGTCCGCTCCCGGGAACGCCGAATATGATGGGCGGGACGCGCGGGGCGACGTCCCGCGGGCGGTCAGCGGCGCCGCCGGACGCGGCGCCTTCGCAGACACCTGAGAGAATCGGTCCGTGCACATGCCCGAAGCGTTCGACCCCACCACCGCCCCCGCCGCGGCGCCGCGCGTCCTGTCGGGGATCCAGCCCACCGCCGACTCGTTCCACCTCGGCAACTACCTGGGCGCGCTGCGGCAGTGGGTCTCGCTGCAGGACACGCACGAGGCGTTCTACTGCGTCGTCGACCTCCACGCGATCACCGTCGAGCACGACCCGGACGTCCTGCGCCGCCGCAGCAAGGTCGCCGCCGCGCAGCTCCTCGCGATGGGCGTCGATCCGGAGCGCGCCACCGTCTTCGTGCAGAGCCAGGTGCCCGAGCACGCCGAGCTGGCGTGGGTGCTGGGCTGCCTCACCGGGTTCGGCGAGGCCGGGCGGATGACCCAGTTCAAGGACAAGTCCGCCAAGCAGGGCCAGTCGAACACGACCGTGGGCCTTTTCACGTACCCGATCCTCCAGGCCGCCGACATCCTGCTGTACTCGCCGGAGCCCGGGGACGGCGAGCGCGTCCTGCGGGTGCCCGTCGGCGAGGACCAGCGGCAGCACCTGGAGCTGACCCGCACCCTCGCGAACCGCTTCAACCACCGGTTCGGCGACACGTTCGTCCCGCCGGAGGCGTTCATCCCCGAGGGCGCCGCGAAGATCACCGACCTGCAGGAGCCGACCGCCAAGATGAGCAAGTCGGCGTCGTCCCCGCAGGGGATCATCGACGTGCTCGAGGAGCCCGGCCCGATGCGCAAGAAGATCATGCGCGCGGTCACCGACACCGGCACCGAGGTGGTCTACGACGAGGAGAACAAGGCGGGCGTCACGAACCTGCTGCGGATCTTCTCCGCGCTCGACGGCACGCCCATCCCCGACCTCGAGAAGCGGTACGCCGACTCCGGGTACGGCCAGTTCAAGAAGGACCTCGCGCAGGTCGTCCTCGACACCTTCACCCCCATCCGGGAGCGCACGCGGGAGCTGCTGGCCGACGAGGCCGAGCTCGACCGGCTCCTCGCGCTCGGCGCCGACCGCGCCGGGAAGGTCGCCGCACGGACGATGGACACCGTGCGCGAACGCGTGGGATTCGTGGGACGTGGCCGCTGACCGGCCCCGGCCGCCCGGCGCCGGCGACGCCGGCTCCGGGGGACGCGCCACCGAGCGGCCGGTCGCGGACCGGCCGATCGCCGACACCTTCGTGGGCGGCATGGCGGCGGTCCCGCCCCACCCCGACGCCCGCACGATCGGCGTCGCCGTCCCCATCCCGGAGCCGTTCGGGTCCTGGCTGCAGGCGCGCCGCGCGTCCTACGGCGACCCGCTCGCCGGCGCCATCCCCACCCACATCACCCTGCTGCCGCCGACGGAGGTGGACGCGGCCGCGCTCGGCGTGATCGACCGCCACCTGCGCGCGGTCGCCCGCGACGAGCGCCCGTTCGTCATCCGGCTGCGCGGCAGCGGAACGTTCCGCCCCGTCTCCCCGGTGGTGTTCGTGGCCGTCGCCGAGGGGATCAGCGGCTGCGAGCGCCTGCAGGCGCGGGTTTCGTCGGGTCCCCTCGAACGTCCGCTCGCGTTCCCGTACCACCCGCACGTGACGATCGCGCACCACCTGCCCGACGACGTGATGGACCGCGCGTTCAAAGACCTCGCCGACTTCCGCGCCGACTTCGACGTCTGGGGCTTCGCCCTCTACGAGCACGGGCGCGACGGCGTGTGGCGCCCGCAGCGCGACTACCTGTTCGGCGACGCGGCGATCGGCCGCGAGGGCCCCGACACCCCCTGACCTCCGCCCGGACGCCCGGCAGGCCGCCCGCCCGCACGTCCGGCGCACGTCCCGCGACACCTGGCGGACGGCGCGACGTAACGTTCGGGAAGCGGAGGTCGCCGCACCGCTTTCGGGTGTGCACGGCCGGGTACGTTGCGCATATGCGGCAGGTGATCAACGGGGCGCAAAGGCGCGGCGAGGCCCTCCTCAACGACGGTAAAGACCTGTTGCGCCGCCAGCGCGCGCGCCGGCCGTGGCTCGACCACCAGTTCCGGGCGTTCGGGCGGTACCAGGAGCGGCGCGGCAACCGCCTGGCCGCCGCCCTCACCTGCTACGGGTTCCTGTCGTTCTTCCCGCTGCTCGCGCTCGCGTACGCGCTGCTCGGCTACCTGGTCGGCGTCAGCGACGAGGTGCGCGGCTACTTCGTCGAGGCGATCGACTCGCTGCTGCCCGGCCTGTCCGAGGACCTCCAGGTGCGGCAGATCGCCCAGTCCAAGACGGCCGTGGGCGTGATCGGCCTCGCGGGCCTGCTCGTCACCGGGCTCGGCTGGATCCAGACGCTCCGCGAGTCCCTGCGCGACATGTGGGGCAACGAGCCCGCCGGCGGCGGCAACCCCGTCCTGCTGCGGCTGTGGGACGTCGCCGTGCTCGCGCTGCTCGGCCTCGTCCTGATCTGCGGCATCGCGACCTCGACCGTGACGACCGCCGCGACCGGGACGGTCCTCGGCTGGTTCGGCCTCCAGGACGTCCCCGGCGCCGGCACCGCCCTGCGGCTGCTGTCGCTGGGGATCGCGACGTCGTTCAACGCCGTGATCTTCCTGGTGCTGTTCACCCGGCTGACCGGCGCCCGCGCCCCGTGGCGGAGCATCGCGAGCGGGGCGGTGTTCGGCGCGGTCGGGTTCGAGGTGCTCAAGCAGGTCGCGAGCCTGCTGATCAGCCGCACCACCGAGAACCCGGTCTACGCGTCGTTCGCCGTCCTCGCCGGGCTGATGGTGTGGATGAACGTCGCGTCCCGGTTCGTCCTGTTCGTGGCGGGCTGGACGGCCACCCGGCGCGTCGTCCTCACCGCCGAGGCCGAAGCGGAGGCGTACGACGAGATCGAGGAAGCCGGAGAGGACGAGCCGGGCGAGCGGCCGGGTGAGGGCGGGCCGTCCGGCGGGGCCGGACCCGGGCCGGACGGCGGACGCCTCGGCGGCGCGGCCTACGGGAACGGGTCGTCGCGCCTGCGGCGGCGCAGCACCAGCACGAGCGTTCCGACGGCGAGCACGGCGCCCGCCGCGCCGCCCGCGACCACGACCCAGGTCCGCGACGAGTCCTCCGAGGCCAGGGGCGCGTCCGGCAGGAGGTTGTCGGACTGATCGGCCTTCTTCTCGGCCCCGACGGGCTGGGCCAGCTTCCCGACCGGCCGCGCCTTGCCGTTCGCCGCGAAGCCCCAGTCGAGCAGTTGCGTGGCCAGTTCGGACGGCTGCACCTCGGCGCCCATCAGCGCGATGTAGATGGTGTGACCGTTCCGTTGCGCGGCCGCGACATACGTCTGCTTGGCGGCGATCGTGTAGCCGTTCTTGCCGCCGAGCATCCCCGCGTACTCGTGCCGCTCGCCCGGCAGCAGCCGGTTGTGCGTGTGGATCGGGTAGCCGCCCTTCTTGCCCTGCTTGCGCTCCTTCTTCGTGGGCGGCGCCGGGAAGTCGTGGTCGATCTGGGAGATGTACTCGCGGAAGTCGGCGTTCTTCATGCCCTCCCGCAGGATCAGCACCAGGTCGTACGCCGAGGTGTGCTGCGTCCGGACGTCCAGGCCGAGGTCCTTGTCGAGCCCGTTCGTGGACCCGGCCACCGTGTCGAGCGCGTTGAGCTTCCGCGCGTAGGCGTTCATGTCGGCGAGGGTCTTCTCCACCCCGCCGTTGGCCTCGGCCAGCGCGACGGCCGAGTCGTTCGCCGACATCATCAGCAGCGAGTAGAAGAGGTCGGAGACCTTGTACTTCATCTTGGGGGTCAGGCCGACCTTGGTCCCCTCGACGTTGCACGCCGCCTGCGACGGGCGGACGAGCCGGTCGGCGTCCAGGCGCGGGATGAGCGCCGCGGCGGTCAGCACCTTCATCGTGCTCGCGGGCAGGTGGTGCCCGTGGGCGTCCTTGGCGGCCAGCACGTTCCCGGTGGCGCCGTCGGCGACCAGGTAGGACTGCGCTTCGATCTTCGGGAGCTCCGGCACTCCGGGCGTCTCGTCGACCACGATCCCGCGGCTGGTGAGCCGCTGCCCCCCGACCGGGTCCCCCGGCGGGGCCGTGCGCAGCGCCGCCGGACGTCCGGGCTCGGCCCGCGCCGGGACGGGCGGGGCGACGAGGGCCGCCACGGCGACGGGCACCGCGACGGCCGTCGCGGCCCGCCGCAGCCCGCCCTTGCGGGACGGCCGGCCGAGCCGGGCGCGGTCCGGGCGCGGCGGGCGCTCGGGCCTCGGCGGGATCTCCGGCCGCGGCGGACGCTCCGGCGTCGGGGGCCGGGTGGGACGCGCGGGCTGTCCCGGGCGCGGCGCCTCGTCCGCGCCGCCGTCCTGTCGGTCCGATCGTCCTGAGTGCACGTTCGCGACGCTCCTCGCTTCCGCAGGAGCGCGATCGCCCCCAACCCCCATGACTCCCCCGCAGACTAGGCGACCTTATCCGGCGAAGGGGTACCCGTGCCGGAAACCGGCAAGCCTGCAACACTTGGGACTGAAGGGACGAAGGGTGATTCTTGGTGCGGCAACGGCGACGAGAATCGGTTACAGGCCGTCACGAACCTGAATTTGGGACGGCCTGACTAGTCCGATCGTGGGGTTTCGCGGGCGGGAAAGATGACCGAAAGGGATGGCTCCGGCCCGTGCGACGGCCGCCCGGAAGAGTCAATTGACAGGCAAAGGGCATGGAGACCGGCGAGGCGACGGACACGGGCGCCATCATGGTGAGAACACGTGACCTGGACCGGCGTTTGTCCAGGCTTAAGGACCCGCTGGCTGAATTGCGCCACGTGCCACGCAACGACCTGCAACGATTGTGGACGGAGGTTGGCCGTGGCCATTGACTTCAACGCATCGAACGGGGCTACGCTCGGTATCGAGTGGGAGCTGCAGCTCGTCGATGCGGAGACGAGGCACCTGCGGCAGGACGCCCGCGGTGTGCTCGCCGCACTGCCCGCGCTGAGCGAGGGCGGCGACAACCCCCGGCTCCGGCACGAGCTGATGGAGTCCACGGTCGAGGTCGTGACCGATATCTGCCACACCGTGGGCGAGGCCAAAGCCGACCTGGCCGGCACCCTCGCCGCGCTGCGGTCCGCGGCCGCCGACCGCGGTCTGGCGCTGGCCTGCACCGGCACCCACCCCATCAGCGACTGGCGCGACGCGGTCATGGCCCCGATGCAGCGCTACGCCGACCTCGTCGAGGAGATGCAGTGGCTCGCCCGCCGCATCCAGACGTTCGGCGTGCACGTTCACGTCGGCATCTCCGACGTCGACAAGGCGATCCCCATCGTCAACGCGCTGTCCGCCTACCTTCCGCACTTCCTCGCGCTGACCGCGTCCAGCCCGTTCTGGAGCGGCGGGGACACCGGCCTGGCCTCGTGCCGCGCCGTCGTCTTCGGTCAGCTGCCGACGGCCGGTCCTCCCCACTTGCTGGACGACTGGGCGGCCTTCGAGGATTACATGGACACCCTGCTGCGTTCCGGAACCATCCGGAGCATCAAGGAGGTCTGGTGGGACGTCCGCCCGCACCCGGACTTCGGCACCGTCGAGATCCGGATGTTCGACGGCATCCCCACCCTGCGCGAGGTCGGCATGGCCGCGGCCCTGTGCCAGAGCCTGGTCACGCTCTTCGAGCAGCAGCTCGACCGCGGTTACACGCTGCCGCGGCCGGCCGCGTGGGTGGTGCGCGACAACAAGTGGCGCGCCACCCGGTACGGGCTCGACGCCATCGTGATCACCGACGACCGCGGGCACACCGTCCCGCTGCGCGACGACCTGTACGAGCTGATCCGCGAGCTGGAGCCGGTCGCCGACCGGCTCGGCTGCGCGGAGGAGCTGAAGGTGGCCGGCGAGGTGCTCGACCACGGCGCCCCGTACGAGCGCCAGCGGGCCGTCCGCGCCGACGGCGGCTCGCTGGAGGACGTCGTGGACGTCGCGATCACCGAACTCGCCGAGGACCGGTTCGTCACGCTCGGGGAGGTCTCCCGTGCGGGGGCCTGACCGGCCGCCCGGCCCCGCCGACCCCGGCCCCGGGGACGGCCGGGGGAGCGGACCGGGCGGCGCACCGGACGGCCCTCCCGCCGGAGGCGGGCTGAACGGGACGGCGGGGATCGGCGAACACTCAGGTAAGGACCGGGACGGTACGCGGAAGCACGGGAAGGGCCGCGCGGACCGCGCGGGCCGTGAGAACCGTCCAGACGACATCGAGACCACCCGGCGGAGGCCCTTCGGCTCCGCCGTCGCGCAGGGGGCGCAGATGACCCACCCGGGACCCGGGGTGATGCCCGGCCTCGAACCACCGACCGCCGACCCGGAGGGCCGCGACCGCCCGTCCGGGACCGGCCGCGCACCCGGCGCCGGCCCCGGCCGCGACGCGGCCCGCGACGCCGCGCCCGGCACCGCCGGCGACCCCGCGGCGCCCTCCGCCGCCGGCCCCGTCCCGTCGGGCGCCGCCGGCGCGGGCGCCCCGGTCGTGCTCGGCGGCGCCGCCCTCCAGCCGCAGCTCGACGGGTTCCTCGACCGGCACGAGGGCGAGCTCGTCTCGTTCCGCCGCGACCTGCACATGCACCCGGAGCTGGGCTACAGCGAGCACCGCACCACCCGCAAGATCGTCGACCGGCTGCGCGCGGCCGGGCTGAAGCCGCAGGTCCTCCCGCGCGGCACTGGCCTGTTCTGCGACATCGGCCCCGCCGACGGCGGCACGGTCGCGCTGCGCGCCGACATCGACGCGCTGCCGCTGCAGGACGAGAAGGAGGACGCCCCGTACCGCTCGACGGTCCCGGGCGTCGCGCACGCCTGCGGCCACGACGTCCACACGACGATGCTGCTCGGCGCCGGGCTGTTCCTCGCGCAGCAGGCCGAGGCGGGCCTGCTGCCGGGCCGGGTCCGGCTGCTGTTCCAGCCCGCGGAGGAGGTCCCGGGCGGCGCGCTGGACGTGATGGCGGCGGGCGGCCTCGTCGGCGTCGACCGCGCGTTCGCGCTGCACTGCGACCCGCGCATCGAGGTCGGCCAGCTCGGGCTGCGCACCGGGCCGATCACCGCGGCCTGCGACAAGGTGTACGTGAAGGTCACCGGGCCCGGCGGGCACACCGCGCGCCCGCACCTGACCGCCGACCTCGTGTACGCCCTCGCCAAGATCGTCACCGAGCTGCCGTCGGCGCTGTCCCGCCGCGTCGACCCGCGCTCCAGCCTGTCGCTGGTGTGGGGCCGGGTGTCGGCCGGGTCGGTCGCGAACGCGATCCCCGACGACGGCGTCGCCGAGGGGACCGTCCGCTGCCTGGACGACCAGGCGTGGCACGCGGCGCCCGACATGATGAAGGCGCTGCTGCGGTCGGTCGCGTCCGCCTACGACGTCGAGGCGTCGCTGGAGTACGTCCGGGGCGTCCCCCCGACGGTGAACGAGGCGACGAGCGTCCAGATGTTCCGGGACGCCGCCGCGCAGGTGATGGACGAGGAGGGCGTCGTGCCCACCCCGCAGAGCCTCGGCGGCGAGGACTTCGGCTGGTACCTGGAGGCGGTCCCCGGCGCGCTCGCCCGGCTCGGCGTCCGCGCCCCCGGCTCGCCCGTCGAGTACGACCTGCACCGCGGCGACTTCGACGTGGACGAGCGCTGCGTCGCCGTCGGCGTCCGGGTGCTGAGCGCCACCGCGCTGACCGCGCTGTGGGAGGGCGGGCGGCCCGGCGACGGCGAGCCGATCGAGGGCGCCGCCCTCACCTGACCGTCCTCGCCCGACCGCGCCCGCCGGCCGCCGCGCCGTCGATGACCTGTGGCGACTTGTCTACGCGTTGGTAACGGAGCTGTTGCGAAACCGCGCACTCTGGCGGTTTTGCACGATTTCCGAGGTAGCGTCCCATCGTTTTCGGCGGCCGGTCCGGTCGCCACCGTGGTGGGGATCGGAAGGAGCGCTACCTTGCGCCGTGGATTCAGAAGGACGCTCGTCGCCGTGACCAGCGCGGCGCTGATGCTCAGCGCGTCCGCGTGCGGCGGCAAGACGGCGGAGGACGGCGGCGGCGAGGGCGGCGACAACGCCCTCAAGGTCGGGCTGGCCTTCGACATCGGCGGTCGCGGGGACCAGTCGTTCAACGACTCGGCCGCCGCGGGCCTCGACCGGGCCGCCAAGGAACTCAAGATCGAGACCGAGGAGATCTCGGCCAAGCCGGACGAGCCGGACTCCGACAAGGAGTCCCGCCTGCGGCTGCTCGCGAACCAGGGCTACAACCCGATCATCGGCGTCGGGTTCGCCTACACCGCGTCGGTGAACAAGGTCGCGAAGGAGTTCCCCGAGACCAAGTTCCTCGTCGTGGACGCCGACGGCTGCAAGGTCGAGGGCGACAACGTCGGCGCGGCCTGCTTCGCCGAGGAGGAGGGCTCGTTCCTCGTCGGCGCCGCCGCCGCGCTCACCTCCGAGACCGGCAAGATCGGCTTCATCGGCGGCGTGAACGTCCCGCTCATCCAGCGCTTCGAGGCCGGGTACGAGGCCGGGGCGAAGGAAGTGAAGCCCGACACCGAGGTGCTGGCGAAGTACCTGACCCAGCCGCCGAACTTCAACGGCTTCAAGGACGTCAGCCTCGGCAACGAGGCCGCCAAGGGCATGCTCGACGACGACGCCGACGTCATCTACCACGCCGCGGGCGGCGCCGGCATCGGCGTCATCAAGACCGTCGGCGGCGCCAAGAAGTGGGCCGTCGGCGTGGACGCCGACCAGTACAACCAGCCCGCGCTGGCCGGGGTCAAGGACCAGATCCTCACCTCCATGGTGAAGAAGGTCGACCTCGCGGTGTACGACTTCGTCAAGAGCGTCTCGGACGAGACCTTCAAGGCGGGTCCGAAGGAGTACGACCTCGCCAACGACGGCGTCGGCTACGCCACCTCCGGCGGCCACGTCGACGAGATCAAGGCGAAGCTCGAGGAGCTGAAGAAGGGCATCATCGCCGGCGAGATCAAGGTCCCGGCCGGCGCCTGACGCGCCCCCGGCACCGGGCGCCGCCCGCGCGGCGGCGTCCGGTGCCCCCTACCGCCCTGACCCAGGGTCGTCTTTCACCGAGCACGTTCGAGGCAGGAGAAGCGCCCGTGCCCGACCAGGTGCCGGCCGTGCGGCTGGCGTCGATCACCAAGCGGTTCCCCGGCGTGGTGGCCAACCGCGACGTCGACCTCACGATCGAGCGCGGCGAGGTGCACGCGCTGTGCGGCGAGAACGGCGCCGGCAAGTCGACCCTCATGAAGATCCTCTACGGCATGCAGCGGCCGGACGAGGGCACCATCGAGATCGACGGCGAGGCGGTGTCGCTGCGCGGCCCGGGCGACGCGATCGCCCGCGGCATCGGCATGGTGCACCAGCACTTCAAGCTGGCCGACAACCTCACCGTGCTGGAGAACGTCATCCTCGGCGCCGAACCGAAGCGGTTCGGCCGGATCGACTTCGCCGCCGCCCGCGCGAAGATCACCGAGATGTCGAAGACGTACGGCCTGCGCGTCGACCCCGACGCGCTGGTCGAGAAGCTCGGCGTCGGCGAGCGGCAGCGCGTCGAGATCCTCAAGGTCCTGTACCGGGGCGCGCGCGTGCTGATCCTGGACGAGCCGACCGCCGTGCTCGTCCCGCAGGAGGTCGACGAGCTGTTCGGCAACCTGCGGGAGCTGCGGGCCGAGGGCCTGACCGTGCTGTTCATCTCGCACAAGCTGGACGAGGTCCTGTCGGTCGCCGACACGATCTCGGTGATCCGGCGCGGCACCACGGTCGCCACCCGCCTCGACCCGCGGGAGGTCACGTCCCGCCGGCTGGCCGAGCTGATGGTGGGCTCGGAGCTGCCCACCCCGGAGCTCCGCGACTCCACCGCGACCGATCGGGTCCAGCTCGACGTCGGCGGGCTGACCGTGCTCACCCCCGAGGGGCGCCCGCTGGTGGACGGCGTCTCGCTGCGGATCCGCCGCGGCGAGATCGTCGGTCTCGCCGGGGTCGAGGGCAACGGGCAGTCCGAGCTGATCGAGGCGGTCATGGGCATCCGCACCGTGGACGCCGGCACGATCCGCTTCGGCGACGACGACATCACGCACTGGCCGACGCGCCGCCGCCGCGAGGCCGGCATCGCCTACATCCCCGAGGACCGGCACCGGCACGGGCTGATCCTTGAGGGCGCCCTGTGGGAGAACCGCGTCCTCGGCCACCAGACCCGCCCCCCGAACGTCCGCGGCCCGTGGATCGACCGGCGCGGCGCGCGCCGCGACACCACCCGCATCGTCCGCGACTACGACGTGCGGACCCCGGGCATCGACGTCCCCGCCGCCGCGCTGTCCGGCGGCAACCAGCAGAAGCTCATCGTCGGCCGGGAGATGTCCGGCGACCCCCGCCTGCTGATCGCCGCCCACCCCACCCGCGGCATCGACGTGGGCGCCCAGGCCGCCATCTGGGACCACCTGCGGCGCGCCCGCGCCGCGGGCCTCGCCGTCCTGCTGATCAGCGCCGATCTAGAGGAACTCATCGGAATGTCCGACACCCTGCACGTGATCCTGCGGGGGCGGCTGGTCGCGGAGGTCGACCCGCGCACCGTCACCCCCGAGGACCTCGGCTCCGCCATGACCGGCGCCGGAGCCTCCGCATGAGCGACGAGAAGGACCCCGAACACCCGACCCCCCCGGCCGACACCCCGGACCGGCCCGCCCCCCAGAAGCCGGAGGCGGCCGAGGAGCCGGACGCGGCCGAGGCCAGGCGCGGTGAGTCGTCGGCGCCCGAGGGGCCGGAGGACGTTCCCGCCTGGAAGGCGATCCTCCAGGGCAAGGGGCCGCGCGGGCTCGCGCTCAAGTTCGGCGCGCCGCTCGTGGCGCTGCTGATCTCGCTCGTCATCACGATGATCCTGCTGCGGGTCACCGGCGCCGACCCGTTCTCGGCCGTGCAGAGCATGGTCGAGTACGGGACGACCGACAACTCGATCGTCGACATCCTGAACCGGGCGACGCGCTACTACCTGTCGGCGGTGGCGGTCGCGATCGGGTTCCGGATGGGCCTGCTGAACATCGGCGTGGACGGCCAGTACCGGCTCGCCGCGTTCCTCGCGGCGGCGCTGGGCGGGGCGCTCACCCTGCCCGCGCCCCTCGGCCAGTTCCTGGTGATCGTCGCGGCGATGGTCGTCGGCGGGGTGTGGGCCGCGATCGCGGGCGTCCTCAAGGTGACGCGCGGCGTCAGCGAGGTGCTGTCGACGATCATGCTGAACGCGATCGCGACCGGCCTGATCGCGTACCTGCTGCACAAGGACCGGCTCGCCGAGGTGAGCCCCGGCAGCAACAACATCGCGACGCCGCAGATCCCCGAGGACGGGCGGGTCGGCCCGCTGAACGGGTTCCTCGCGTCGATCGGCATCGACCTGCCCGGCCAGGTGTACGGGCTGCTGCCGCTCGCGGTCGTCATCGGCGTCGTGTTCTGGATCGTCATCAACTTCACGCGGTTCGGGTTCGACCTGAAGGTGTCGGGCCTGTCGCCGTCGGCGGCGCAGGCCAGCGGCGTCAGCGCCCGCCGCATGATCGTCATCACGATGGTCATGTCGGGGGCGATCGCGGGCCTGATCGGGATGCCGGAGCTGCTCGGCGCCTCCTACGAGTACTCGCTGAACTTCCCGGCGGGGCTCGGCTTCACCGGCATCACGGTCGCGCTGCTCGGCCGCAACCACCCGTTCGGCATCGCGCTCGCGGCGCTGCTGTTCGCGTTCCTCGACCAGAGCTCGGACGTGCTGCAGGCGGTGGACGTGCCGAAGGAGATCGTCGGGGTGATGCAGGGCGTCGTCGTCCTGACCGTCGTGATCGTGTACGAGCTGATGCGGCGCTGGGAGATCCGGCTGCAGCAGCGGGCCGTGGCCGTCGAGCTGGCCACGGGCCACGACCTCGCGGCCGAGACCTCGGGGAGCGCGAAGTGACCGTCACGCAGGCCGACCGCGCCGCCGCCGCGAAGAGCGGCGGCCGCCGCCTCCGCTGGCCGCACTACCTGCTGATCGCCGCCGGGCTGCTGGTGCTGCTGTCGCTCGTCCGGACCCTGGACGGCGCGAACGACCTGACGTCCAGCGGGACGGTCGGGGCCGCGCTGCGGCTCGCCGTGCCGATCTTCCTCGCCGGGCTCGGCGGCCTGTGGGCGGAGCGCTCCGGTGTGATCAACATCGGGCTCGAGGGCATGATGATCCTCGGGACGTGGGCGGGCGCCTGGGCCGGGTACCAGTGGGGCCCGTGGGTCGGCGTCGCGGTCGGCATCCTCGGCGGCGCCCTCGGCGGGCTGCTGCACGCCATCGCGACCGTGACGTTCGGCGTGGACCACATCGTGTCCGGTGTCGCGATCAACATCCTGGGGCTCGGCCTCACGCAGTTCCTCGCGGGCATGCTGTTCGCGACGGAGGAGGCGAAGGCGCTCGGCGGCGGCGAGCGGCAGTCCCCGCCGATCGACTCGATCTCGACGCTGACGGTGCCGATACTGTCCGGCGGCGAGGTGTTCGGGTGGAAGAGCCCGGACGTCCTCGGCTCCATCGAGAAGCACCACTGGTTCTTCGTGTCCGACCTCGCGGGCATCCTGCGCGGCGTGACGAGCGACGTGTCGGCGCTGACGGCGGTCGCGCTGCTGCTGATCCCGCTGTCGTTCTTCGTGTTGTGGCGGACGTCGTTCGGCCTGCGCGTCCGGTCCTGCGGCGAGGACCCGTACGCGGCGGAGTCGCTCGGCGTGTCGGTCTACCGGATGAAGTACGCGGCCGTGATCATCTCGGGCGGGCTGTCCGGGATGGCCGGGGCGTTCCTCGTCACGGTCGCGGCGAACTCCTACCAGGACGGCCAGACGAACGGGCGCGGCTTCATCGGCCTCGCCGCGATGATCTTCGGGAACTGGCGGCCGGGCGGGCTCACCGCGGGGTCGCTGCTGTTCGGCTACACCGACGCGATGAACGTGCGCGGCGGCGGCAGCTCGGTGCACGCGCTGCTGCTGTTCACGGCGATCCTGCTGATCGGCGCCGCGGTCTGGCAGGCGGTGCGGGCCGGGCGGCTGCGCCCGGACGCCGCGACGGACGCGGCGCGCCGCGCCGTGCGCCGCGCGTACGTCGCGTCCGGTGCGGCGCTCGTGTCGGCGCTGGCGCTGCTCACGTGGTTCCTCCTGAGCGACACCGTCCCGGGCGAGCTGGTGTCGTTCACCCCGCACCTGATCACGCTGCTGGTGCTGGCGCTGTTCAGCCAGCGGCTGCGGATGCCGGCGGCCAACGGGCTCAGGTTCCGCAAGGGCGAGGCGCGCTGACCGGTGACCGGAGCGGAGCGGAGGGCGCCGGCCGGCGCCCGCCGCGGGGAGGAACCCTCTGCGAAAATGCGCCCCATGGAGATCGACTGGCCCGTCCTGCGCGGTGCCGCGCGGGAGGCGATGGAGCGCGCCTACTGCCCGTACTCGGGGTTCCCCGTGGGCGCGGCCGCGCTGGTGGACGACGGACGCGTGATCACCGGCTGCAACGTGGAGAACGCGTCGTACGGGGTCGGGCTGTGCGCGGAGTGCTCGCTCGTCTCGGCCCTGCACGGGCCGGGGAAGTCGGCGGCGCCGCGGCTGGTCGCGGTCGCCGTCGTCGACCGGAGCGGCGACCCGCTGATGCCGTGCGGGCGCTGCCGCCAGCTGCTGTGGGAGCACGGCGGCCCGGGGCTGCTGCTGGAGACGGTCCGGGGCGTCCTGCCCATGTCGGACGTCCTGCCCGACGCGTTCGGCCCCGACGACCTCGCCACCCGCTGACCGTTCGAACAGAGAGGACCACGTGGACGCCATCGATGTCATCCGCGTCAAGCGGGACGGCGGCGAGCTCGCCCCGGACCAGATCGACTGGGCGGTCGACGCCTACACCCGCGGCGCCATCGCCGAGGAGCAGATGTCGGCCCTCGCGATGGCGGTCCTGCTCAACGGCATGACGCGGGCGGAGGTGGCCCGCTGGACGGAGGCGATGATCGCCTCCGGGGAGCGGATGGACTGGTCGGCGCTGGACCGGCCCACCACCGACAAGCACTCCACCGGCGGCGTCGGCGACAAGATCACGCTGCCGCTGGCGCCGCTGGTCGCGGCGTGCGGCGCGGCCGTCCCGCAGCTGTCGGGGCGCGGGCTCGGGCACACCGGCGGGACGCTGGACAAGCTGGAGTCGATCCCCGGCTGGCGGGCGTCCCTCACGAACGCCGAGATGCTGGACGTCCTGCGCGCGTCGGGCGCCGTGATCTGCGCGGCCGGGACGGGCCTGGCGCCCGCCGACCGGAAGCTGTACGCGCTGCGGGACGTCACCGGCACCGTCGAGTCGATCCCGCTGATCGCGTCGTCGATCATGTCGAAGAAGATCGCCGAGGGGACGGGCGCGCTGGTCCTGGACGTCAAGGTCGGTTCGGGCGCGTTCATGAAGACGCCGGAGTCGGCGCGCGAGCTCGCCGAGACGATGGTCGCGATCGGCGCCGACCACGGCGTCCGCACGGTCGCGCTGCTCACCGCGATGGACCGTCCGCTCGGCAACGCGGTCGGCAACGCCCTGGAGGTCGCCGAGTCGGTCGAGGTGCTCGCGGGCGGCGGGCCGTCCGACGTCGTCGAGCTGACCGTGGCGCTCGCCCGGGAGATGCTCGACGCCGCCGGGATCGCCGGCCCCGACCCGGCCGACGCCCTCCGCGACGGCTCCGCGATGGACGTGTGGCGCCGGATGATCGCCGCGCAGGGCGGCGACCCCGACGCGCCGCTGCCCGCGGCGGCCGTCACGCACACGGTGACCGCGCCCGCGTCGGGCGTCCTGACCCGCCTGGACGCCTACGGCGTGGGCGTCGCGGCCTGGCGGCTCGGCGCCGGACGGGCCCGCAAGGAGGACCCGGTGTCGTTCGGCGCCGGGATCACCTGCCACGCCAAGCCGGGGGACACGGTGACCGAGGGGCGGCCGCTCCTCACCCTGCACACCGACGACGAGGCGCGCGTCGCGCGCGCCCTGGAGGCGCTCGACGGCGCCTGCGAGATCGTGCCCGGCGGCACGCCCGACCTGCACCCGCTCGTCCTCGGCAAGATCGGCTGACGGATTGGGAACGGGCGCGGCGGGAACCGTCCCCCCGTGCCCGTCGCGATCCTCGCCGCCGTCCTGGCCGGCGCCTGCTTCGCCCTCGCCGGCGTGCTGCAGCAGCGCGCCGCCAGCGCCCGCCCGTCCCGGGAGGCCATGTCGGTGCGGCTCCTCGGCCGCCTCGCCCGGGACCGGACGTGGCTGTTCGGCATCGCGTTCGCCGTCGCCGCGTACGGGTTCCAGATGCTCGCGCTGGCGTTCGGCCCGCTGGCCCTCGTCCAGCCGCTGATCGTCACCGAGCTGGTCTTCGCGATCCCGCTGTCGGTGTGGCTCTACCACCTGCGGATGGGCGCCCGCGAATGGTACGGCGCGCTCGCCGTCGCCGGGGGCCTCGCGCTCGCGCTCGTCGCCGCCGACCCGCGCGGCGGCGAGCATCCCGTCCCGCTGGGGGAGTGGCTGCTGACGCTCGCCGCGGTCCTCGCCGCGACCGCCGTCGCCCTCACCGCCGCCCGGTACGCGGGCGAGCTGCCCCGCGCGTCGCTCATCGCGCTCGCCGCGGGCCTCGTCATGGGCACCCAGTCGGTGCTGCTCGCCGCGACCGTCGGCAAGATCGAGAAGGGGGTCGTGGCGCTGTTCGCGTCCTGGCAGACGTACGTGCTGGTGATCGCCAGCATCGGCGGGCTGGTCCTGATCCAGAGCGCGTTCCAGGCCGGGCCGCTCGCCGCCACCATGCCGGTGATCGACTCGACCGAGCCGGCCGTCGCCGTCACCCTCGGCATCCTGCTGTTCGACGAGCGGATCCGCCTCGGGCTGCTGCCGTCCGGCGTGACCGTCCTCGGGATCGCGATCCTGCTCACCGGCATCGCCGCGCTCGATACGTCCCCGCTGCTGCACGCGCTGCACCGTCAGGAGATCGCGCGCCGCGCCTCCTGACGTCCCGCCGCCTCCTGCCACACCGGCAGCAGGTCCTCGGCGAGCACCCGGCTCCACGACCGGTGCCGCCGCCGCGACGTCGCGAGCGCCGCGCGGCCCAGCGCCGCCCGGCGGGCCGGGTCGCCGGCCAGCGCCGCGAGCTCGCGGGCCCAGCCCGCCGGGTCGTCCCGCCGCACCACGACGCCGTCCCGTCCGGGCGCCGCCAGCCACGTCGTCGTCAGCGCCACCTCGGGCAGCACCACCGGCAGCCCGCACGCCATCGCCTCCGCCACCACGTTGCCGATCGTCTCGCTGCGGGACGGGAACGCGAGGACGTCGCAGCCCGCGTACACCTGCGCGAGGTCGTCCTGCCCGAGCCTGCCGAGCAGCGTGACGCCGTCGCCGAGCAGCGCCGCCAGCGGCCCGGCGGCCGCACCGGACCCGGCGACGACGAGCCGCGCGTCCCGCCCGTCCGCGCGCAGCCGCCGCACCGCCTCGCCCGCCACCATCACCCGCTTGGACGCGTCGACCCGCCCGGCGAACAGGACGAGCGTCTCCGCGGCGCCGAACCCGTGCCGTGCGGCGAGCCGCGCCCGCGCCGCCGGATCGGGCCGGAACCGTCCGAGGTCGACGCCTCGGCCGAGCAGCGACACCCGGCCCGGCCCCACCACCGCCTCGACCTCGCCGCGCTCCGGCGCCGTCGCGACGAGCACCCGGTCGCACGCCCGCAGCAGCCGGTCCCGGCGCCGCCGGGCCAGCGCCGCGGCCGCCCCCGCGACCGCCTCCGGCGCCCGCAGCTGCCGCAGGTACGCGGCCGTCAGCACCGGCACGTCGGTGTGGAGCGAGCACACCATCCCCGGCCGTTCGGGCAGCCGCCCCGCCAGCCGGACGGCCGTGCCCGCGAACGCGAACGCGTGCGTCAGATGCCAGACGTCGTGCTTGCGGAGCCGCACCGCCAGCCCCGGGTGGTAGGGCGCCAGGTCCGTCGCGTCGACCCCGCCCAGCAGCCGCGCCAGCGGCCCGTCGCCTAGCATGGGACGCAGCGTGACGAACCGGACGGTGTCCGACAGCGGCTCGACGCCGTCCCGCGCGCCCAGCACGTACAGCGTGAGGTCGACGCCCGGATCGTCCCGCGCCGCCGCCTCCGCGAACCGCTCCCAGCACTTCACGTGGCCGCCCGCCCCGGCGTCGCGCCGCAACTCCACCAGGACCGCGACGGACGTCCTCATGCCCCGCGCTCCAGCGTCCGCTCGTACGCCACCGCGGCCTTCGCCAGCACCCACACCCCGACCGTCATGACCAGCAGCCCCGCCGCCTCGATCCCCAGCCACTGCGGCGCCACCCGGACCGTGCCGCCCAGCACGCCCAGCCCGATCGCGAGCCCCGCCAGCGGCTCCACCGCCGCCAGCGGCGGGTACGACGCCTCCAGCGGCTCCAGCTTAAACGCGCTCTGCAGCAGCAGCGTCCCCGTGATCGCCACCGCCGCCACCGCGTACGGCGACCAGTGCAGCAGCATGGCGACCAGTCCGTGGTCGAACAGCCGCCCCATCGCCGTGTCCGTCAGCGCCGACTGGAGCCCGAACAGCATCCCCGCGCCGACACCGAGCACCGGCGCCTCCTTCTCCGGCGCCAGGTGCCGCGCCAGCTTCACCAGCCCGCCCGTGATCAGCCCGACCAGCCCGACGATCAGCAGCCAGATCCAGATCGGCGCGTCGGTCGACTCGCCTTCCTCCGGACGGCCCGCCACCAGGAACGCCCCGAGCCCGCCGGAGATCGCGATCGCGCCGCCCCACTCCCGTCCGGTCAGCCGCCGCCGCTCCCACGTCGCGGCGATCGGCAGCGCGAACAGCAGCCGCGTCACCAGCAGCGGCTGCACCAGCGCCACCCCGCCCTTGCCGAGCGCCAGCGCGCTCAGGACGTTGCCGACCACGGCCGTCCCGACCCCCACCAGCCACAGCCGCTGCCGCACCAGGTACCACAGCAGCCGCCAGTGCAGCACCATGCCCTCGGGCGCGCGGGACGCCGCCCGCTGCTGGACGGCCGACCCCAGCCCGAACAGCGCGGCCGCCCCGAGAGCGAGCACGTACACCACGCATCGCCGCTACCCCGCCCGTCCGCTCGCACACCTGCGCCACCTGCGGCGCCATGCGTCCGCCCGCGCCGTGGCGTAAGGTCGACGCCCGTGATCGACGAGACCCGCAGCGCCTACGACGCAGTCGCCCCCCTGTACGCCGAACTCTTCAGCGACGTCCGGCGGCACCATCCCGTCGACCGGGCGTTCGTCGCCGCGTTCGCCGAGACCGTCGAGGGCCCGGTGGCCGACGTCGGGTGCGGCCCCGGCCACTACACGGCGCACCTGCGCTCCCTCGGCGCGGACGCCTTCGGCATCGACCTGTCGCCCGCGATGGTCGCCCACGCCCGCGCCGCCCACCCCGGCATCCGCTTCGAGGAGGGCACGATGACCGCCCTGGACGTCCCGTCCGCGTCGGTCGGCGGCGTCCTGGCCTGGTACTCGACCATCCACGCGGACCCGGACGACGTCCCGGCGATCCTCGCGGAGTTCCACCGGGTCCTCGCCCCCGGCGGCCACGTCCTGCTCGGCTTCTTCGCGGGCGCCGACACCCCGGTCCCGTTCGACCACAAGGTCGCGCGGGCCTACCGGTGGCCCGCCGACCACCTGGCCGCGCTGCTGCGCGACGCCGGTTTCGCGGAGACGGCGCGCGCGTCGCGCCGTTCCACGCCCGAGGAGCGCCCGTTCGACCTGGCCGCGATCCTCGCCCGGAAGAGCTGACTCAGCCCCAGAACGGCGGGCCGCCCTGCGTCGACGCCCACACCCACACGTAGACGAGGAACGCGACCCCGAGCAGCCCCACCAGCAGCGGCCAGCTGGGCCGGTGCACGCGATGCCTGGCCATGCTCACCACCTCCTCCGGGAGGGATGTCACCGCCACCGGAAAGCGACAATCCCCGACAAATGCAAACAATGGCACCCAAGACCTCCGGCCGGCGGCGGGCGCCCGCGTTTGGTGATGCGGAAAGTATTTATTTAGTTACATAGCGTGATGGTCGGGGAAGTCTCGGGGCGCACGAAGCAAACCCGACGAAAGGACTCGATCATGCGCAGGATCTTCGCGGCCCTGGTGCTCGCCACCGGGGCGACGCTCGCCGCGCTCGTGGGCCTCGCCGCCACGGCGTCCGCCGCCCCCGTGCCCGTGAGCCACCAGCACGCGCACGTCTGCAGCCATCACCGCAGCGGGCCCTGCGACGACAAGGGCCAGGGCAAGAACTGGGGCCACGGCAAGGGGCACGGCAAGCCCTGGAAGCACGACAAGGGCCACGGGCACGACAAGGGGCATGGCAAGGGGCAGGACAAGGGCCACCACGGTAAGAAGCACCACGGCAAGGACAAGGGGCACCACGGCTTCGACTTCCTGGGCGCGCTCTTCGGCTGGTTCTGACCACTGCCGGACGAGTGGTGCGGGCCGCTGGCCGAGGACGCGCACGCCTCCGTCCAGCGGCCGCCGCCGGGCCGCCCGCCGGCCTCCGCTTCACCGAGCCCAACCTCACGCTCGCCGTCGCCGGTCGCTCGTCCGGCCTGGTGACGCTGGACGTCGGCCTCGACCTCGAGTTCTCCCCGCCGTGGGACCACCGGCACCGCGCGGGCGACCCGTACGTCGTCCGGTGCCGGCTGGCGCCCCGGCGGATCGAGGAGGCCGCGGCCGACTGGGAGCGCGAGATCGCCCCGTATCCGAACGGTCCCGGCACGCCCGCCCCGGCCGGGGACGCGTGACGCCGGGGGCCGTCAGCCCGGTTCGTCCGCCTCCGGCGCCTTCCCCGGCCAGACGGTGGTCAGGACGGGCCAGATCAGGCTGTAGACGAGCACCTTCGTGAGCGGGTTGAGCCAGACGAGCAGCGGCGCCCCCGTGCCGAGGCCGCCGACGAGCACGACGAGCCCGAACATCAGGGCGGCGCTCAGCGCGTAGGCGAGCAGGAACCGGAGCCAGGACGTCCAGGCGTCCACGACGGCGGCGCGCCCGTAGAGCTTCGGCGGGGGCGGCGGCGGATCCTCGCCGAAACGGCGGGCGAACCGCGCGTCGGCCCACCGGACCGTGCGGTGCCCGTACACGATGGTGATGCCGAGGTAGGCCGCCGACAGCCCGTGCCAGACGGTCGGTTCGGCGCCGTCGCGGATGCTGAGGACGGTCGCCGCGAGCAGTACGACGTCGATCAGCGGGACGCACAGCAGCAGGACGCCGCCGAGCGTGCGCCGCCCGGCCGCGTAGCGGGCCGCGAGGCCGCCGACGAGGAAGGCCCAGAAGAGCACGTCGCAGGCGAGGACGAGATACAGCACGGCGGTCCCCCGGTGACGGCGAAACGATCTTCTTCTGGACCTTCCAGAAGATACGTCGGCGGCGCAGGTGCCCGCTACGCGGTGGTCGGCTGTCCGCAGGCCGCGGCGATGGCGGCCGGGTCCCAGTAGAAGGGGCGGCATTCGAGCATGCGGCCGTCCCGGACGGCGATCCACTGCAGGATCTCCGTCTCGACCTCCCGCCCGGTCGCCCGCGCGCGGAACCGGACCCGGCTGCGCACCACCACGGTGTCCCGGCCGCCCTGGTGCTCCTGCTCCAGGAACTCCATCGCCTCCCAGACCTCGCTGAACCGCGCGAAGAACCGTTCCATGCCGTCGTGGCCGCGCCAGGTCCCCGTGCCGGTGAACGGCAGGCCGGGTGCCTGGTGCAGCACCACCTCGGGGTCCAGCCAGGCCGCGACCGCGCCGTAGTCGGCCTTCCCGTAACCGCCCGCGGCCACGTAGGCGGCCTCGGCCGCGTAGATGTTCCGCATGACGTCCCAAGCGTCCATCGTCCGCTCCTCTCGCAGGTGACCCTCGGGGAACACCGTGCTCGCGGGTCCGGTTGCGGGACGCGACGGTTCGATCGGCGCCGAAACGATCCGGGCGTACGGTCGAAGGCGTGAACTTCCACGATCTGCACCGCGGGGAGCGTCCGCTGCTGCTGCCGAACGCGTGGGACGTCGCGTCCGGCGCGGCGCTGGCGGCGGCCGGGTTCGCCGCGGTCGGCACCACCAGCCTCGGTGTCGCGGCGGCGGCCGGGAAGGCCGACGCGACCGGCGGCACCCGGGCCGAGACGGTCGCGCTCGCGCGGCGGCTGGCGCGGCTGCCGGTGCCGGTGACCGTCGACGTCGAGGGCGGCTTCTCCGACCGTCCGGACGAGGTCGCCGCGCTGGTGGCCGAACTGGGCTCGTTCGGGGTGGCCGGAGTGAACATCGAGGACGGGCGCCCCGGCGGCCTCGCCCCGGTGCGAGACCTGGCGGCGGTCGTCGCGGCGGTGAAGCGCGCGGCGCCCGGCGTGTTCGTGAACGCCCGCACGGACACGTACTGGCTCGGCGGCGACCGTCCGTCGCTCGGCGAGACGCTCCGGCGCGTGCGGGCCTACGCGGACGCGGGGGCCGACGGCGTGTTCGTCCCCGGCATCGCGGACGACGCCGACATCGCCGCCGTGGTCGCGGCGGCGGGCGTCCCGCTGAACGTCCTGCACCTGCCGGGCCGCACCGACTACGCGCGGCTGGCGGAGCTGGGCGTGGGCCGGGTGAGCTGCGGGTCGCTGCCGTTCCGCGCGGCGCTGCACGCGGCCGTGTCCAGCGCGCTCGGCGTCGCGGGCGCGGCGCCCCCCGCGGACGTCCCGACGTACGACGACGTCGTGCGCCTGGTCGCCGCGGCCTCGTCCTGACCCTCCGCCCACGGGTAAGGGTGATGTCACCAGGGCGTTACCCAACGTGCGATACACGCGTATTGTGCACTGAACGCTTGTATCGGAGAATCGGGGCGTGACCGAGCTGCGCGAGCGGGACGCCGAGGACCTGACGGCCCGCGCGCGCATCCGCGACGCGGCGCTGCGCGAGTTCGCCGAGCACGGCGTGAACGGCGCGACGATCCGCGGGATCGCGCGGGCGGCCGGGGTGTCGCCGGGGCTGGTGCAGCACCACTTCGGCTCCAAGGAGGCGCTGCGCCGGGCCTGCGACGAGTACGCCGTCGAGACCCTCCGGCGCACGAAGCTGGAGGGGCTGCGGGGCGGGATCGGCAGCCCGGACTTCACCGCGGCGGCGCTGGACGAGGTCCTGCCGCTCCAGCGCTACCTCGCCCGCGCGCTGGTGGACGGCTCGCCGGGGGCGGCCGAGCTGTTCGACGACGCGGTCGCGGTGAGCAAGGAGATGCTCGACGGCGACGTCCCGGGCCTGGCCCCGCCGAAGACCGCCGACCCGCACGCCTACGCGGTCGTCATGACCGGCATCACCTTCGGCCTCACCGTGATCCACGAGCACATGTCGCGGGCCCTCGGCACCGACATTTTCGGCGCCGAAGGGTACGCGCGCATGGCGCGCGCGATGCTCGACATCATCACCGACGACATCCTCGCCCCGGACGTCGTCGTGCAGATGCGCGCGAGTCTGGACCGGATGCTCGCCGAATCGGCCGGGCCGCGCATCCCCACGTCGGACGCGGCCGCCCGCAAGGCCGACTCCGACCCGCCCGCCTGACCCGCGCCCGCACCTCCGTCCGCCCGCGGCCCGGCCGGACGGCTCGTGGTGCGCGCACGCGGCCGACGGCCGCACGGGCGGGACGGCTCCGCCGCCCGCCGCCACGGGGCGCCCGTGCCCGGCACGGCGCGCACCGCGTGGACCCCCATCTCTCGCACCCGTTCCGAGGTGTCGCCATGACCGCACGTTCCACGCTCCCCATCGAAGTGTCCGGCCTGGTCAAGTCGTTCGGCCGGACCCGCGCCCTGGACGGCCTCGACCTGACCGTCCGCACCGGCGAGGTGCACGGCTTCCTCGGCCCCAACGGCGCGGGCAAGTCCACCACCATCCGCGTCCTGCTGGGCCTGCTGCGCGCCGACGCGGGCCGGGCCCGGCTGCTCGGCGGCGACCCCTGGCGCGACGCGGTACGGCTGCACCGCCGCATCGCCTACGTGCCCGGCGACGTCGACCTCTGGCCCAACCTCACCGGCGGGCAGGCCGTCGACCTGCTGGCCCGGCTGCGCGGCGGGCTCGACCGGGCTCGCCGCGACGAGCTGTGCGACCGCTTCGACCTGGACACCGCCAAGAAGGGACGCACCTACTCCAAGGGCAACCGGCAGAAGGTGGCGCTCGTCGCGGCCCTGGCCTCGCGGGCCGAACTGCTCATCCTGGACGAGCCGACCGCCGGGCTGGACCCGCTGATGGAGGCGGTGTTCCAGGAGTGCATCGCCGAGGCGGCCGCGGAGGGCCGCACGGTCCTGCTGTCCAGCCACATCCTCGCCCAGGTCGAGAAGCTGTGCGACCGGGTGAGCATCATCCGGCTCGGCCGGATCGTCGAGAGCGGCGCGCTCCGCGAGCTGCGGCACCTCACCCGCACCACCATCGAGGCCGAGACCGAGCGCCGCGTCACCGGACTGGACGGGCTGCCCGGCGTCCACGGGTTCACCGCCGAGGACGACCGGGTGCGATTCGACGTCGACGCCGAGCAGCTCGGCCCGGTCGTCCGCCGGCTGAGCGAGTTCGTCCCGCGCACCCTGATCAGCAGGCCGCCCACCCTGGAGCAGCTGTTCCTGCGGCACTACGGCGACGAGCTCGCGGAGAACGGGGTGCCCGTCGAGGGCGCCGCGGACGGGCGCACCGCGCGCGACGGGGACGCGTCGTGACGGCCGCGGCGGCCGGCGCCGCGACCGCCGGGGCCGCGGCGGCCGGCGGCCCGCTCACCGGCACCGGGACGCTCGCGCGGTTCATGCTGCGCCGCGACCGGGTCCGGATCCCGGTGTGGCTGCTCGCCCTGGCGCTCGGCACGGCGGTGACCGCGTCGAACCTCGCCGCCACCTACCCGACGGCGGCAGACCGGCGGTCCCGCGCCGAACTGGTGGACGGCCCGGCGGGCGCCGCCTTCAGCGGCCCCGGGCACGGCCTCGGCGACTACACCTACGGCGCGATGCTCGCGAACGAGATGCTCGGCTTCGTCGCGATCTTCGCGGGGCTGATGAGCATCCTGCTGCTCGTCCGGCACACGCGGGCCGAGGAGGAGGCCGGGCGGGCCGAGCTGGTCCGCGCCGGGGTGGTCGGACGGCACGCGCCGCTCGCCGCCGCGGTGCTCGTGGTGGGCGGCGCGAACGTCGCGCTGGGCGCGCTCACCGCGGTCGTCCTCGGCGGCTCCGGGATCGAGTCCCTGACCTGGCCGGGCTCCCTGCTGTTCGGTGCCGCGCTGACCGCCGCGGGGCTGGTCTTCACCGGCGCCGCGGCCGTCACCGCGCAGCTCACCGAGTACGGCCGCGCCGCCGGCGGCCTCGCCGGCGCGTTCCTCGCGGCCGCGTACACGCTGCGGGCGGTCGGCGACATGGGCGGCGGCGCCCTGTCGTGGCTGTCGCCGATCGGGTGGGCGCAGGCCGCGCGGGCGTACGTGGACGGCCGGTGGTGGCCGCTCGGGCTGTGCCTGCTCGCGGCGGGCGGCCTGCTCGCCGCGGCGTTCGCGCTGGCGGCGCGGCGCGACGTCGGCGCGGGCCTGCTGCCGCCGCGTCCCGGGCCGCGCACCGCGGCGGCGTCCCTCGGCACCCCGCTCGGGCTGGCGCTGCGGCTGCAGCGCACCGGCCTGCTGTGGTGGGCCGTGTCGATGGCCGCGCTCGGCGCCGTGTACGGGGCGTTCGCGGGCGACGTGCGCGACGCCATCGCCGGGAACGCGACGCTCCAGGAGTGGGTGGGCTCCCTGCCCGGCTCGTCGCCGGCCGACCGGTTCGTCAGCGTGATCACGTCGATGCTCGCGGCGGTCTGCGGCGTCCAGGTGGTTTCGGCGATGCAGCGGCCGCGGACCGAGGAGACCACCGGACGGGCCGAACCGGTCCTCGCGGCGGCGGTGTCGCGGACCCGGTGGCTCGCGGGCCACGTCGCGGTCGCGCTCGCGGGCGGCGTCCTGGTGCTGCTGCTCACCGGGCTGGGCGCGGGGGCCGCCGCGGCGCTGTCGGTCGGCGACGCCGGGCTGCTGCCCGGGACGGTCGGCGCGGCGCTCGCCCACGCCCCGGCGGTGTGGGTCGCGGGCGGCGCGGCGGTCGCGCTGTTCGGGCTGGCGCCGCGCGCGATGCCCGCGGCGTGGGCGGTCGTCGTGTACGGCGTCTTCGTCACCACGTTCGGCGGGCTGCTGCGACTGCCGGGGTGGATGACCGACCTGTCCCCGTTCGGGCACGTCCCGCAGTTGCCGGGCGCGGACCTGACCTGGACGCCCCTGTTGGGCCTCACGCTGGTCGCCGCGGCGCTCGTCGCGGCCGGGTTCGCCGGCTTCCGCCGCCGGGACCTCGACCTCCGCTGACCCGTTCGGGGGGGCGTTCGTACCGTCGTCTTGAGGAGGTCGGCGAACGGATAGGGCCCGACGGGCTCGCGACGGCCGTCCCGTCCGACCCGTCCGCCTACGCCCGGTTCGCCGAACGGCTCGTCGCCGAGGGCTACGCCCCGCGCTGACCCTCGCCGGCCCGGCCGTTCCGACGCCGTGAACACGAAGGTTGTTCTATTTTGGCGGGCATGGCGACGGTTCTGTTGGTCGAGGACGACGAGATCGTCCGGCAGGCGCTGATCCACGAGCTGACCGACCTCGGGCACGCCGTGCACAGCGTCGTGCGCGCCCTGGACGCGCTCCGCGAAGCGACCGACGGCCCCGGCTACGACATGATCGTGCTCGACCTCGGACTGCCCGACCTCGACGGCGCCGAGGCGCTGAAGATGCTGCGCGCCGTCACCGACACCCCCGTGATCATCGCGACCGCGCGGGACGACGAGCGCGAGATCGTCCGGCTGCTGCGGACCGGCGCCGACGACTACGTGGTCAAGCCGTTCTCCGGCGACCAGCTCGACGCGCGCATCCAGGCGGTGCTGCGCCGCGTCCGGACGAACGCGCCGCCGGACGTCCTGGAGGTGGGCGGCCTGCGCATCGACCGGGACGCGCGCCGCGCCGCCCTGGACGGGACGCCGCTGCGGCTCACCCGCCTGGAGTTCGACCTCCTCGCGTTCCTCGCCGCCCGCTCGGGCCGGGTGGTGCGCCGCCGGGAGGTCCTCGCCGAGGTGTGGCGGCAGGCGAACGGCGACGACCAGACCCTCGACGTCCACATGTCGTGGCTGCGCCGCAAGCTGGGGGAGACCGCCGCGCGCCCCCGCTACCTGCACACCGTCCGCGGCGTCGGCGTCATGCTCACGGCCCCGTGATGCGGCCGGCACCCGTGCACACCTCAGTACCCGTGCACTCTTCAATACTCATAGACCTGCACGAGGGTCGGGTGGCCGTTCCACGTCGCGAACACCGCCGAGCCGTGCTCGCCGTCCGTCAGGTCGACCCGCAGCCACTCCACCTGCCGCCACTCGCGCACCTCGAAACCCTGCTCGGGGGACGCGGACACGAGCCGCGCGCCGTGCTCGCGCACCTCCAGCACCACCCGTCCCGACTTCAGCGCGAAGGTGCGCGTCCGTCCGCCGGACGGCGCCGCGGACCGTCCGGCGGCCGCCGTGGCTGACCGGCTCGCCGCGGTCCGGCTCGGCGCCGGCGACAGCGTCTCCCGCGTCGCGGGCGCCGACGCGGGCGCGTCCGGCGGCGCGGGCGGCCGCCCGGTGCGGACCGGCACCGCCGCCACCGGCGCGTCGCCGAGCGCCGTGCCGCCGACGGCGTGCTGCACGCCCCACCAGCTCACCGCGAGGCCGGCCAGCGTCGCCGTGCACCACGCGGTCGCGAACCGTATCCGCATGGCGGCCATTATGTCCGGGCGGCCGCGGTGAGGGACCGGCGTCCGGGCGGCATGCGCGGCACCCTCGCCCTCGTCGCGTTCGCCGTGACCGCCATGGTCGCGGTGTCGTTCCTGCTGCCGCTCGGCCTCGTGGTGAAGCAGATCGCCCGCGACCGCGCGCTCACGGGCGCCGAACGGCAGGCCGCGTCGCTCGTCCCGGTGCTCGCGATCACCGCCGACCCGGACGTCCTCGCCGACGCCGTCGCGTCCACCGAGGCCGGCGCGGACGGGCGGCTCGCGGTGCACCTGCCGTCCGCCACCGTCGGGACGCCGCGCGCCGCGCCCGCCGACGTCGCCGCGGCCCGCGAGCGCGGCCGGGCGTTCGCCGCCGGGCTGCGCGGCGGGCAGGTGCTGCTGCGGCCGGTGGTGCGGGACGGCGCGCCCGCCGCGGTCGTCGAGGTGTTCGTGCCGGCCGCGGAGCTGTCCCGGGGCGTGACCGAGGCGTGGGCGACGCTCGCCGGGGTGGCGGTCGCGCTCGGCGCGGTCGCCGTCGCGATGGGGGACCGGCTCGCGACCCGCGTCGTCCGCTCGTCCCGCCGCCTCGCCGACGCCGCCGGACGGGTCGGCGCCGGCGACCTGGACGTGCGGGTCGTCCCCGACGGCCCCCGCGAGCTGCAGGCCGCCGCGACCGCCTTCAACACGATGGCCGAGCAGGTCGCGGGCCTGCTGGCCGCCGAGCGGGAGACCGCGGCGGACCTGTCGCACCGGCTGCGCACCCCGCTGACCGCCCTCCGGCTCAGCGTCGACGGCCTCGTCGCCAACCCCGGCGACCCCCGCCGCCTCCAGCGCGGCCGGGAGGCGCTCGCCCGGCTGGAGGGCGAGGTCGACGGGCTCATCGCCGCCGCCCGGCGGCCCCGCCCGCAGGCCGCCGGATGCGACGCCGCCGACGTCGTCCGGGAACGCCTGGAGTTCTGGTCGGCGCTCGCCGAGGACCAGGACCGCCCGCACCAGCTCATCGCGCCGGACGGCCCGGTGCCGGTGCCGGTCGCGCGCGCCGAGCTCGTCGCGGCGATCGACGCGCTGATGGGCAACATATTCCGGCACACCCCGCGCGGCGCCGGGTTCACCGTCACCGTGCACCGCGGACGGCACTCGGCGGGCCTGCTGTTCGCGGACGCCGGTCCGGGCATCGCCGACGAGGGCGCCGCACTGCGCCGCGGGACGTCCGGCGCCGGATCCACCGGCCTCGGCCTCGACATCGCCCGCCGCCTCGCCGCCGCCACCGGCGGAAGCCTCCGCGTCGACCGCTCCCCGCAGCTCGGCGGCGCCCGCATCCAGATGTGGCTCCGCACCGAACCCGCGGAACGAACCGAACGGTCACGCTAACGGGCCTTTCCCTCCGGTGCCGGAAATGGTGCGCGTTCACGGCGGCCGCCCCCGGAACCGTCCTCCGCAGTCCGGCGCGTCGACCGCCCGTCCCACCGACGGTGGCCCCCGCGTCCACCGGACGCGGGGGACCACCGTGCTAGGCGTTCAGCAGCCCGAGCATCTGCTGGATCTGGTCGGTGCGGGAGTCCCGGACCCGCTGCGCGAACGCCTTCGCGTCCGGGCTCGCGCCCTCCGCCAGCTCCGTCCGCGCCATCTCGACGGCGTTGTGCTGGTGGGCGATGAACAGGTTGAGGAACGCCCGCTCGAACGCCGCGCCCTTCGCCTTCTTCAGCGCCCCGATCTCCTGGGCGCCGGTGGCGGGCAGCGCGCCGTGCGCCGCGTGGTGCCCGCCGCCGTGCCCCGCCTCCAGCGGCTCGGACCACGCCCGCAGCCAGGCGATCATCCGCTCGGCCTCCTCGGTCTGCGTCGCCTTCACGGCCCCCGCGAGGACGCGCACGTCCTCGCTCGGCGCCCGCTCGGCCGCAAGCCCCGCCATCTCGAGCCCCTGCCGGTGGTGCGCGATCATCATCTGCAGGAACATCACGTCCCCGTCGTTGTGCTCCGCCGCCGGGGTCGCGGCGCTCACCGGCCTGCCGTCCGCCTCGCCGCCGCCGCACCCCGCCAGCAGCAGCGGCGCCAGAGCGGCGGCCGCGATCAGCGCCCGGCGCCGCCCGTTCACAGCGGCAGCCAGAGGGCCAGGGTGTACTGCGACGGCTCCCAGCTCCGGATGGACCGGTGCGCCTGCCGGCACCGGTACTTCCCGCCCTCGTACGTGACGACGTCGCCCGCCCTGTACGCCTGCCCGACCTTCCAGGCGTCCCCGCCGGCGGACGGCTCCGCCGACGGCTCGGCGGACGGCCCGCCCGTGGGCCCGGTCGTGGGCCCGGTCGTGGGCTCGTCCGTCGGCTCCGGCTCGGGCTCGGGCTCCGGGTCGGTGGTGGGCGGGGTCGTCCCGGAGCCGCCGCCGATGTTCACGTCGACGCAGCTGTAGAACGCGTTCGCGGTGTCGCCGATGTTCCACACGGCGAGCACGGTCTGCCGTCCGGAGAAGCCGCTCAGGTCGACCTCGTGGTCGACGACCGAGCCCGGCTGCTCGTTGTTCCCGGCGAACGACGCCACCTGCTCGCCGCCCACGAAGTACCGCCAGTCGGCCGTGCGGTGCCGCGCGGTGACGACCCAGCTGAACGTGACGGTCGACCCGACGGACGTCGCGGGCCAGTCGCGGCTCTCGTCCGAGAGCACCGCGAACTGCTGGTTTCCACCATCGCAGCTCCGCAGCCCCTTCGGCCCCTCGACGCTCTGCGGCTCGTACTGGATCGGCCCGCAGCCGGACACCGTCCCGGTCGCGCACAGCGCCTGCCGGCTCGGCGGCGAGGACACGTAGCCGTGGGCCGACGCCGGACTCGCGACGAACAGCGTCGACCCGACGGCCGCCAGTCCGGCGAGGGGGTACGCGACGAATCTGCGCATGGAGACCTTCCCAACGTGTCGTCCGAGGCCCGCCGGACGGCGGGCCGCGATTGCCGTCGGGACGCTAACGACCCCAGCCCTAAAGCCTCCTTAACAGCGCTCGAAACCCTCAATAAGCCGTGCGGACGTCCCGGACGGCCCCCGGGCATCGGCTCCGACGATCGCCGGTTCCGGGGCGATGGCGAGACCGAAAACTCGTCCCCGCCGCCCTCGTGCCGGGAGTGTCGGTAGGTTCGTTCCGCCGGGGTGCGGCCCGGCGCCGATGGGGCGGGCGCCGGGACGTGGGGCGAGGGCGGGAGGGCGTTGTGCGGAGCGGGCTGGAGCTGGCCGGGCGGTACCGGCTGGAGGCGCTGCTGGGGCGCGGCGGCATGGGCGAGGTGTGGCGCGGCGTCGACGGCCGGCTGGGACGGCCGGTGGCGGTGAAGCTGCTCGCGATGCCGGAGGGTACGGACGGGCGGCTGGTCCACCGGTTCCGGCGCGAGGTCGAGATCAGCGCGGGGCTCCGGCACCCGAACATCGTCGTCGTCCACGACGGCGGCGAGGAGGAGGGGCTGCTCTTCCTGGTCATGGAGCTGCTGGACGGCGACGACCTGGCCGCGGTCATCCGGCGGCACCCGGACGGCCTGCCGGTCGAGCGGGCGCTGCCGATCGCGGCGCAGGTCGCGGACGCGCTGGGCGCGGCGCACGGGCGGGGCGTCGTCCACCGCGACGTGAAGCCCGCCAACGTCATGCTGCTGCCGGGCGACCGCGTGACCGTGATGGACTTCGGCATCGCGCGGCACGCCGACCAGGTCACCGAGCTGACCGGCAGCGCGGTGATCGGCACCCCCGCCTACATGGCGCCCGAGCAGTTCGAGCGCGGCGACGTGGGCGCCGCCGCCGACGTGTACGCGCTGGGCGCGCTGCTGTTCGCGCTGCTCACCGGACGGACGCCGTTCACGGCCGACACGCTCCCGGTGCTGATCCGTAGCATCGTCCTCGAACCGGCGCCGCGGCTGCGGTCGCTGCGCCCGGAGCTGCCCGACTCCCTCGACCGGCTCGTCGACGCGATGCTCGCCAAGAACCCGGCCGACCGCCCCGCGGACGCCCGCACGGCGGCGGAGCTGATCCGCACGGCCCTCGCGTCGCCGCCGCCGCCCGCGTCGTCCCCGGCGGTGTTCCCGCCGCCGGTGCCGGGCGGGACCCGCGTGGAGACGGTGGCCGGCGTCGAGAACGGCGCCGCGGCGAACACCTACGTGGTGGGGGACGACGACGAGGTGTTCGTGATCGATCCCGCGCACCGGCTGGACGGCGTCCACCGGGTCGTCGGGCGGCGGGACATCGTCGCGGTCATCCTCACCGACGGCGAGCCCGTGCACGTCCAGAACGCCCGGAACGTGTCCGCCGGCGCCTACGTCGCGCTGCCGCGGGCCGCCCTCGCGGGCTGGCGCGCCCACTACGAGCGGCTGTCGACGCAGGTGATGGAGCCGGGGCGGCGGAAGGAGCTGCGCAAGCACCGGCCCGACACGCTGTTCAAGCGCGAGGAGGAGTTCGAGATCGGCGACGTCCGGCTCACGGCGATCGACGTGCCGAGCCCGTACCGGGGGAGCGTCTGGCTCTACGGCGAGGAGCTGAACGTCCTGTTCACGGGCTTCACGCTCCAGACGCCCGATCCCCGGCACCGGTACGAGCAGGGGGCGCTGCTCGCCCGGCTGCCCCCGGCGACGCGCGTCCTGCCGGGGTGGGGCGGGGAGACCACGGTCGGTGCCCTGCTCGCCCCGCCTCGACGGTCTTGAGGCGTATTCGTCCACGTCAGGTCCGTTCGTGCCACTAGCCTGCCCGCATGCCCGAAGTGATCACACTCGCCAATGTCCTCGACGATGCGGCGATCTTCTCCCTCGAACACCAGTTGCGCCTGGAGGAGGTCGTCGGGGAGCACAGCTGGAACGTCGACCTGAACGACCAGCGGTTCGAGTTCCGCGGGAGCCGCGACCTGGTCTGCAGCCGCGTGCACCTGCTCGGCAGTGCCGCGCCCGGGCCGGGGTCGTGGCTGTGGGCCTGGGCGAACCCGTCCGGGTACGCCGAGCCGCTGGTCGCCCACTCGGCCCGGGTGCGCGAGTTCGGCCGGCAGCACGGCATCGAGCAGTTCGCCGCCGCGGAGGTCCCGTTCGACGCGCTGCCCGGCGGGCCCGCCGAGCCGCGGTTCGAGCCGGCGCGGGTCGCCGGGGCGCTGCTGGACGCCGCGAAGGTCGTCTCCGGTTGCTGGACGCACTACCACGCCGACGTCGGCGGGGGGACCCGCGCCGCGTTCCTGATCGAGCACCCGGAGTTCCGGCTCCCGCCGCCCGAGTTCCCGCGCGTCATGCGCGTCCTCCAGCAGTCGGTCGCGGAACTGGGGCTGCGCGACCACCGCCGGGCGGTGCACAGCTACGCGCGGCTGCGGGGGCTCGGCGCGGCGTTCACGCCCGACCACGCCAAGCTGACGATCACCGGTGCGGACTTCACGATCGGGCTCGAGTTCGACCAGTACAACCGGGTCGCCGAGATCACCGCCCGGTCGGGCGCCGAAACGATCTGACCCTTTCCGCGGAATGCGCCGTCCGGAACCCGTCCTGAAGTCGATCTTCGTCGGTGCCGGACCGTACGCTGCGGCGGGTGTCGGATCCCCAGACCACGCGGCCGGACTTCCCCGGGACGGGCGGCCCGCCCTTCGGTGAGCGATCGGCCGCGGCCCCGCGGCCGATCGGTCCCGTCCGCCGCGTGCTGCAGGCGTTCGGCGCCATCGCCGGGGTGCAGTTCCTGGCCGCGGCCGTCGCCCTGCTGGTGCTGACGAGCTACCGGCGTGCGGCCGCGGACTGGCTGCTCCCGCTGATCGCGGTCGCCGACCTCCTCGTCACCGTGCAGATCGGCTGGCTCGCGATCCGCGACGTCCGGCTGTCGGGGCGGCGGACGACCGGTCCGCGGCTCGTCCTCGCGGTCCTGGTCCTGGGGGCTGTCGCGGGCGCCGTGCTCGGGGGCCGCGCGGTCCTCCGCCACCTCGACCGTCCGGCGGAGGCGGCGTTCGGCGCGCCCGCGATGGACGGCGACCTGCGGTTCACCGCGTCGGCCCCCGAATGCGGGCACACGGTGAAGAGGATCGCCGTCCGGGGCGTGATGTGCCGGGTCCGGGTGGTCGTGGCGAACACGGGCTCGGTCGAGGCGCGGTTCGAGGCGCGGGTCCAGCGGCTGCACGGCGAGGACTCCCACCGCGTCGGCGCGCTCCTCGCCAAGGGGCGGCGGACGTACCCCGCGTGGACCCTGGCGCCCGGCGCGTCCGTCCGGGGGTACCTGGTGTTCGACGTGCCCCGCGGGTTCGCGCCCCGGGCCCTCGACCTGCGGGCCGCCGAGGGCGCCGAGGGGGTGCGGTTCCCGGTCGGCTAGGGATCTACTCGCGCTTTCTTGCGTGCGCTCCGGGACAGGAGAAACGTGGGAGGCGGTGATGGATAAGGGGGACCATCATGATCGAGAGCAAGAGCATCGAGAAGCCGGACGAGCGCCGCGACTTCCCCAAGGGGCACCTGGACATCGTCGAACTGCCGGGGCTCGTCTTCGGCAAGGCGACCTTCGAGCCCGGGTGGCGCTGGACGGAGTCGGTGAAGGACATCGCGGGCACCGACCTGTGCGAGGTCCACCACAACGGCTACGTCGTCAAGGGCAGGATCCACGTGGTCATGCGGGACGGCACCGAGGAGGAGGCCGGGCCCGGCGACGTGTTCGTGGCGGAGCCCGGGCACGACGCCTGGGTCGTCGGCGACGAACCGTGCGTGGTGTTCGACTTCGCCGGGGGCATGGACACGTACGCGAAGGCCGCGGAAGGCTGATCCGACCGGTACGGGACGGGCCGCGGGCGCCGCGGCCCGTCGTCGGATCGCCGGTCAGTCGGGGCGGCGGAGGCCCGCGACGAGGAGCCCGACCAGGCGGCGCGCGTCGTAGCGGGGGTCGGTGTCGGCGCCGATGGACAGGTTCCCGACGCCGCGCATCAGCTGGTAGGCGTCCAGGTCGGAGCGGATCTCGCCGGCGGCGGCCGCGGCGTCGAGCAGCCGCGCGCACACGGGGACGAGGCGGTCGAGGAAGTAGGTGTGCAGCGCCTCGAAGCCGGCCTGGTCGGAGCGCAGGGCGGCGGCGAGCCCGTGCTTGGTGACCAGGAAGTCGACGAACTGGTCGATCCAGCGCCCCAGCGCGGCGTGCGGGGACGCGGAGCTCTCCAGCAGCGCGGGGCCCGCCTCGGCGCACGCCTCCACCTGGTGCCGGTAGACGGCGATGATCAGGTCGGCGCGGGTGGGGAAGTGGCGGTAGATCGTGGCCGTCCCGACCCCCGCGCGGGCCGCGATGTCGCGCACCGGCGCGTCGACGCCGGACGCGACGAACGCCGCGGCGGCCGCGTCGAGCAGCGTTCTCTCGTTGCGCCGGGCGTCCGCGCGCTTGGGCCGGGCGCCCCGGTCGTCCTTCACCGTGCCTCCACTCCTCCATGCCGGGCTTGCTAAGCGGGACAGTGTTCCGTATCGTCAAACGGGACACGGTTCCGCTTTCTCCATGATGGCAGAGCGGGAACCGGCCGTCGACCCTTGCCCGCACTTGGAGGACCACGCCATGCAGTACCGCACTCTGGGCCGGACGGGCGTGCAGGTCAGCGCCCTCGCGCTCGGCGCGATGAACTTCGGCGCGATCGGACGCACCACCCAGGACGAGGCCACCGCCATCGTCGACGCCGCACTCGAGAGCGGCATCAACCTCATCGACACCGCCGACATGTACGGGCGGGGCGAGTCGGAGGAGATGGTCGGCAAGGCCATCTCGGGACGCCGCGACGACATCGTGCTCGCCACGAAGGCGAACATGCCGATGGGCGACGACCGCAACCGGCAGGGCAGCTCGCGGCGCTGGCTCGTCACCGCGCTGGACGACAGCCTGCGCCGCCTCGGCGTCGACCACGTCGACCTCTACCAGATCCACCGGTGGGACCCGAGGACGAGCGACGAGGAGACGCTCGCGGCGCTGACCGACCTCCAGCGGGCCGGGAAGATCCGCTACTTCGGCTCCTCGACGTTCCCCGCGTACCGGATCGTCCAGGCGCAGTGGGCGGCCCGCGAGCACCGCCTGAGCCGCTACACCGCCGAGCAGCCCGCCTACTCGATCCTGCAGCGCGGCATCGAGGCCCACGTGCTGCCCGTCACCGCGGAGTACGGGCTCGGCGTGCTGGCGTGGAGCCCGCTGGCGTCCGGCTGGCTGTCCGGCGCGGTCCGGAAGGGCCGGGAGATCACCACCAGCCGCGCGACGTCCCTGCCGGAGCGCTTCGACCTGTCGCTGCCGCACAACCGGGCCCGGCTCGACGCCGTCGAGCGCCTCGCCGGGGTCGCCGACGAGGCGGGCCTGACGATGGTGCAGCTCGCGCTCGGCTTCGTCACCGCGCATCCGGCGGTGACCAGCGCGATCATCGGCCCCCGCACCCTGGAGCACCTGCACTCCCAGGTCGCCGCCGCCGACACCGTCCTGCCCGCCGACGTGCTGGACGCGATCGACGAGATCGTCGCGCCCGGCGTCGACCTCGCCCCGCACGAGAAGTTCGACACCCCGCCCGCGCTGCTCGACGCGTCGCTGCGGCGCCGCTGACGCCCGGCCGTCCGGGGCGGGGCTCAGAAGGCGACGGCGACCTTGCCCCGGGCGTGGCCGCCCTCGACGTAGCGCACCGCCTCGGGCAGGTCGGCGAACGGGTAGGTCCGGTCGATGACGGGCGTGACCTCCCCCTTCTCCATGAGGCCGGCGAGGAAGCCCAGGTCCGCCGCGTTCGGCTTCCAGCCCACGTGGGCGATGCGCTGCCGGACGAACGGGGCGACCGCGGCCCCCCGGACCATCTGCCCGGCGGGCCCGAGCAGGCCGCGGCGCGGGGACGCGATGCCGCCGACGATCACGAGGGTGCCCCGGCCCGTGAGGGCGCGCCGCAGCCGCCGCGTCGACCGGTCGCCCACGATGTCCAACAGCAGGTCGTAGCGGCCCGCCCGTTCGGTGAAGTCGGCCCGGGTGTAGTCGACGACGTCGTCCGCGCCCAGGGAGCGCACCAGTTCGACGTTGCGGGTGCTGCACACGCCGGTGACCTCGGCGCCGAACGTCCGGGCGAGCTGGACGGCGAACGTGCCGACCCCGCCGGACGCCCCGTTGACCAGGACGCGCTGCCCGGCGGCGATCCCGCCGACGTCCCGCAGCCCCTGCAGCGCGGTGTGCGCGGCCATCGACACCGCCGCCGCCTGCGCGAAGGAGAGGCGGGCGGGCTTGACGGCGAGCCGGTCGCGCGGGACGGCGGCGGCCTCGGCGAACGCGCCCATCCGGACCTCGCCGAAGACCTCGTCGCCGGGCGCCAGGTCGGTCACGGCGTCGCCCGTCCGCTCGACGACGCCGGCGAGGTCGGCGCCGAGGACGAGGCCCGGCTTCGGCCGCCGCAGCCCGGTGCCGAGCCGGACCAGGTGGGGGTGCGCCCGCAGGTGGCGCCAGTCGTAGGGGTTCACGGAGGCCGCCCGCACGCGCACGAGCACCTCGTCCGGGGCGAGGCCCGGCACGTCGACGTCCTTGAGGGCCAGCACGTCCGGGGGGCCGTAGCGGTCCCAGCTCCATGCCTGCACGGCGCCTTTCCTTCCGTCCGGGCGGCCCCCGTCGGGCCACCGTCGTACGACGTAAGGCTGTCGTACGTCGTAAGGTAGTCGTACGCCGTAAGGCGGTCAAGAGAGGGAAAGGCGCGGAAAGGGTCAGGCGCCGGCGGTGCGGCGGCGCTCCAGCCCGTCGAGGATCAGGTCGAGCGCGAACTCGAACTCGAACTGGTCGTCGCAGAAGCCCAGCGTGGTGCCCGGATCGTCGTGGACGGCGTCCGCCAGCATCCCCGCGATGTTCGGGAACCGCTCCGCCATCAGAGCCGTCGCCTCCTCGTCCGGGGCGTCGGCGCCGTCCGGCCGGAACAGCTCCTGCGCGAACCCGAGCGCCCGGCTGCCCAGCACGTGCAGCGCGCGGTGCGCCAGGTCGAACGAGAACCCGCCCGCCCGCAGGATCCCGACGACGCCGTCGTAGTAGGCGATGACGTCCGGGCTCGTGGTGGTGCGGCTCTCCAGGACCGCCGGGGCCCAGCGGTGGCGGAGGAAGACCTCCCGGGCGGCGAGGATCCGCGCGCGCAGCGCGCCCCGCCAGTCGTCCGCCGGGGCCGGCGCCGCGACGCCCTCGACCGCCGCCGCGACCTCCCCGAGCACCACCTCGACGACGCCGTCGAGGACGGCCTCCTTGTTCGCGACGTGGTGGTACAGCGACATCGCCTCGGCCCCGACCTCCTGCGCGAGCCGGCGCATGGTCAGCGCGTCGATGCCGTCGCGGTCGGCGAGCTCCACGGCGGCGCGCAGCACCCGCCGCCGGCTCAGCGGCACGCGCGGCCGCTCGGTCAGCTCGTCGGCGTCGGTCCGTGGAGTCATCGATCCTTCCTCCCGGCGCACTCTACCCGTACACGGTAAGTCCCCTCGGGGAGCGTGGGATCGTGGGCGGATGGCACCGAGCGAAGCGGAACGTCCGGTACCGAGCGAAGCGGAACGTCCGGTACCGGGCCGAGGGGGATTCCTGGCGGACACGCGCGCGTCCTACGACGCGATGGCCGCCGACTACGCCGCCTGGATCCGGGACGAGCTGGCCGCCAAACCCCTCGACCGGGCGATGCTCGACGGCTTCGCCGACCTCGTCCGTCCCGGTCCGGTCGCCGACGTCGGCTGCGGCCCGGGCCGGATCACCGCGTACCTGCACGCCCGCGGCGTCCGGACGTCCGGCGTCGACCTGTCGCCGCGGATGATCGAGGCCGCCCGCGCGGCGCACCCGGACCTGCGCTTCGAGGTCGGCTCCCTGCTCGACCTCGCCCTGCCGGACGGCTCCCTCGCCGGGCTTTTGGCCTGGTACTCGGTCATCCACGTCCCGCCGGAGCGCCTCCCGGACGCGTTCGCCGAGTTCCACCGCGTCCTGGCCCCGGGCGGCCACCTGCTGCTCGCCTTCCAGGCCGGGGACGGGACGGCCCGCCGGACCCGCGCGGGCGACCACGCCATCGCGCTCGACTTCCACTACCGCCGCCCCGACGACGTCGCCGCCCTGCTCGCCCGCACCGGCCTGGACGTCCGCGCCCGCCTCGTCCGCGAACCCGACGAGGACGGCCCGTACCCGGAGAAGCACCCCCAAGCCTTCCTCCTCGCCCGCAAACCCCCCGGTCGGGCGGACGCCCCGGCGGGTGCGGGGGACGGCGACGGGTTTCCCGGGTAGATTCTTGAGATGGACGAGCGGCCTACTCTCGAGGACATCCGGCGCGCGCCGAAGGTGCTGCTGCACGACCATCTGGACGGCGGGGTCCGGCCGGGGACGGTCGTGGAGCTCGCGGAGGCGAGCGGGTACACCGGCCTGCCGGAGACGGACGCGGCGAAGCTGCGGGCGTGGTTCGAGGCGGCGTCCGACTCGGGGTCGCTGGAGCGGTACCTCGAGACGTTCTCGCACACCGTCGGGGTGATGCAGTCGGCGGACGCGCTGGCGCGGGTCGCGTACGAGTGCGCGGAGGACCTCGCGGACGACGGGATCGTGTACGCGGAGGTGCGGTACGCGCCCGAGCTGCACACCCGGACGGGCATGCCGCTGGAGCAGGTCGTCGAGGCGGTGCTGGACGGCTTCGCGCGGGGCGGCCGGGACCGCGGGATCCGGGTCGGGGCGCTGCTGACGGCGATGCGGCACCTGAGCCGGGGGCAGAAACCTCGCTCGAAGGAGATCGCGGAGCTGGCGGTCCGGTACCGGGACGCGGGCGTGGTGGGGTTCGACATCGCGGGGGCGGAGGCGGGGTACCCGCCGACCCGGCACCTGGACGCGTTCGAGTACCTCCAGCGGGAGAACGCGCACTTCACGATCCACGCGGGCGAGGGGTTCGGGCTGCCGTCGATCTGGCAGGCGATCCAGTGGTGCGGCGCCGACCGGCTGGGCCACGGCGTGCGGATCATCGACGACATCGAGGCCGCGGAGTCCGAGCCGCGGCTGGGGCGGCTCGCGAACTACGTGCGCGACAAGCGGATCCCGCTGGAGATGTGCCCGACGTCGAACATCCAGACGGGCGCGGCGAAGTCGATCGAGGAGCACCCGATCGGGCTGCTGCGGAGGCTGCACTTCCGGGTGACCGTCAACACCGACAACCGGCTGATGAGCGGGACGACGCTGTCGGAGGAGTTCGCGAAGCTGGTCGACGCGTTCGGGTACGGCTGGGACGACCTGCAGTGGTTCACCGTGAACGCGATGAAGTCGGCGTTCGCGCCGTTCACCGACCGGCTGGAGCTCATCAACGGGGTGATCAAGCCGGGGTTCGCGCAGCGGAAGTGGAACGGGACGAGGCCCCTGGCATGATGCGGTCATGACGATTCGTTCCACCGGCGGGCGCGTCGCCGCGTTCGCGTGGCTGGCGTTCGCCGCGCTCAACATCGCGGACCTCGTCTTCGGCTTCACCGGTGACCCCGAGTACTCGCTGATGACGTTCACGATCGCCGCCCTCCTGCTGCTCGGCTGCGGGATCGCCTACACGGTCGGGCTGCGGCCGGCGATCATCGGCGACGACGAGGCGGTGACCGTCCGGAACCCGCTGCGGGACGCGCGGGCGCCGTGGGGCGCCGTGCGGTCGATCGAGGGCAAGGAGGCGATCGTCGTGCGGTTCACCGGACCGGACGGCGACCAGCTGCAGTCCCGCGCGTGGGTGCACCAGACGTCGCCGCGCGCGCAGGCCAAGGCGGAGGCCCGCGCGCGGAAGCAGGACGCGAAGCTGGGCGCGCAGGTCAAGGGCCGCACCCCGGCGGGGTACGCGGCTCAGCGGCTCAACGAGATGCGGGACCGGCAGCGGCCGAAGACCCGGTCGGGCGCGCCCGACAAGGCCGCGGCGGCCGCACGGGACGCCGAGGACGTGCGGGGCTCGGTGTCCTGGTCGGTCCCGGCGGTCGCGGCGCTGGCCGTCCCGGGCGTCGCCGTGCTGGTGTGCTGCGTCCTGGCGCTCGTCAGCTGACCAGCTCGGCGACCCCCCGGCGCAGGACTTCGAGCGCGGTCTCCGCGCGCCTGCGGGCCTCCGCGACGCCGTCCGCGGTGCCGTCCGAGACGGGCTCCACGACCTCCAGGTAGCACTTGAGCTTCGGTTCGGTCCCGGACGGCCGGATCACCACGCGCGCGCCGCCCTCCAGCCGGAACCGGAGCCCGTCGGTCGGCGGCAGGCCGTCCGCGGGGCGGGCCAGGTCGTCGAACGCCTCGACGGCGCGCCGGCCGAGGCGGGTGGGCGGGGCGGCGCGCAGGCGGGCCATCGTCGCCGCGATCTCCGACAGGTCGTCCACGCGGACCGACACCTGCGCGGTGGCGTGCACCCCGTACCGGCGGGCCTGGTCGTCGAGCAGGTCGAGCAGGGTGCGGCCGGCGCGGGCCGCCTCGGCGGCGAGCGCCGCGACCGCGAGCGCCGCGCCGATGCCGTCCTTGTCGTTGACCGGGACGCCCCGGTCGTCGCCGACGCTGTAGCCGAGCGCCTCCTCGTAGCCGAACACGAGCCGGTCGGCGCGCGTCCCCGCCTTCATGATCCACTTGAAGCCGGTGAGCGACTCGGCGAACCGGACGCCGTGCGCGCGGGCGATCGCCCCGAGCAGCGACGACGACACGATCGTGGTCACGACGAGCCGGTCGTCCCCCGAGGTGTGCCGCAGGACGTGCTCGGCGAGGAGCCCGCCGAGCTCGTCGCCGGTGAGGACCCGCCACCCGGACGGCCCCGGCACCGCGACCGCGCACCGGTCGGCGTCCGGATCGTTCGCGATCACGAGGTCCGCGTCCCGCTCGGCGGCGAGGGCGAGCGCGAGGTCGAGCGCGCCCGGCTCCTCCGGGTTCGGGAACGCGACGGTCGGGAAGTCGGGGTCCGGCTCCGCCTGCTCGGGGACGACGGCGGGCGCGGGGAAGCCCGCGCGGACGAACGCCGCGTGCAGCACGTCGTACCCGACGCCGTGCATCGGCGTGTAGACGATCGAGACGTCGCCGGCGGCGCCGAGGCGGAGCCCGGACACCGCGTCGAGGTAGGGGGCCGGGTCGTGCCGGACGTCCCAGTGCGAGCCGAGCGGCAGCTCGTCGACGCGGCCCACGGCGTCGATCGCGGCGGAGATCTCCGCGTCCCGCGGCGGCACGATCTGCGCGCCGTCGCCCCAGTACACCTTGTAGCCGTTGTCGCGGGGCGGGTTGTGGCTCGCCGTCACCATGACGCCCGCGGCCGCCCGGGACGTCCGGACGGCGTGCGCGAGGACCGGCGTCGGCACCGGTTCGGCGAACACCTCGACGGTGTGGCCCGCGCCGGTGAGGACGGCGGCGGTGTCGCCCGCGAACCGGTCCGACTTGTGCCGGGCGTCGAACCCGACGACGACGTGGGAGCCCGCGGGGAGCGTCGCGGCGAGCCCGGCGGCGGCCCGCAGCACCGTGACCCGGTTCATCCGGTTCGGCCCCGCGCCCAGCTCGCCCCGCAGCCCCGCCGTCCCGAACTCCAGCCGGGCCCCGAACCGGTCGGCGAGCGCCCGCTCGTCCCCGGCGTCCAGGACGGCCCGCAGCTCGGCGCGCGTGTCCGGATCGGGATCCTGCGCCAGCCACTCCTCGGCCGCCGCGCGGAAGCCGCTCACAGCTTCGACAGGACGGTCGCGAGGAGGGAGCCCATGCGGCCCGCGGCGGCGCGGCCGGCGGCCAGGACCTCCTCGTGGTCGAGGGGCTCGTCCGACAGGCCGGCCGCGATGTTCGTGACCAGCGAGATGCCGAGGACGTCCGCGCCGCCCCGGCGGGCCGCGATCGTCTCCAGCACCGTCGACATGCCGATCATGTCGGCGCCCAGCGTGCGCAGCATCCGGATCTCGGCGGGCGTCTCGTAGGTCGGGCCGCGGAACGCCGCGTACACGCCCTCCGCGAGCGTCGGGTCGACCTCGCGGGCGAGGGCCCGCAGCCGCCCCGAGTACGCCTCGGTCAGGTCGAGGAAGTCCGCGCCGGCCAGCGGGTTCGCGCCCGTCAGGTTCAGGTGGTCGGAGATCAGCACCGGCTGGCCGACGCGCTGGGTCTCCGGCCGCAGCCCGCCCGCCGCGTTCGTGAGGACGATCGTCCCCGCGCCCGCGGCGAGGGCCGTCCGGACGCCGTGCACGACCGGGTCCACGCCGCGCCCCTCGTACAGGTGGGTGCGGCCGAGGAACACCAGGGCGCGGCGCCCGGCGACGTCCACGACCCGGATGCGGCCCGCGTGCCCCTCGACGGCCGGCGGCGGGAACCCCGGCAGGTCCGTGACCGGGATCTCGGTGATCGGGTCACCGAGCGCGTCGGCGGCCGGGACCCAGCCGGAGCCCATCACGAGGGCCACGTCGAACGCGTCGATGGACGTGCGCGCCCGCAGCTCGTCCGCCGCGGACCGCGCCAAGGTAAAAGCGTCGTTGCTCACAAAGCCGACACTACCGGGGAGTCCGCGCGGCGCTTAACCACCGATCGGGTCATCGCCGATCGACGCGCACGGGCGGTTCCGCAGCTCCTTGACGTAGTCGTCCGGGGCGCCCGCGGCCTCGGCGGCGTCCGCGAGGATGCCCAGGTAGCGCGCCGACGGCAGGCCGCCCTCGTAGTCGTCGAGGACGTACATCCAGCAGAGCGCGTCGCCGTCGAGGGTCTGCACCCGGACGCGGGTCTTCCGGTAGACGCCGAGGGCCGCGCCCTCCCAGCCGTCCAGCTCCTTCTCGTCCCAGCGCGGCACGTCGTAGATCACGACGAAGACCTGCTCGGCGGAGTCCTCGACGACGGTCGCGAGGGCCCCCTCCCAGCCCTTGTCCTGCCCGCCGAAGGTCAGCCGCCAGCCGGCGAGCCACCCGGTGCCGCGCATCGGCGAGTGCGGGGCCCGGAGCGCCATCTGGTCGGGGTCCATGTTGGAGGCGTACGCCGCGTACAGTGCCACGCCGCCCAAGGTACGCCACGCGACGCCGCAGGTCGCCTTGGCGGCGCCGATGGAAGCGGTTGGACTTGTCACTGCGTTGAGTAGGAAAGAATCGGAAGTATGACCCGCATCGTCATCATCGGAGGGGGACCGGGCGGTTACGAGGCCGCTCTCGTCGCGGCGCAGCTCGGCGCCGATGTGACCGTCGTGGAGCGCGACGGTCCCGGCGGGGCGTGCGTGCTGACCGACTGCGTCCCCTCGAAGACGCTCATCGCCACCTCGACCCGGATGGCGGTCATGTCGGAGTCGGAGGCCCTCGGGCTGCGCTTCAGCGGCGGCCCGGACGGGATCGTCGGCGGCCTCGAGGCCGACATGGCCACCGTGAACAAGCGCGTGAAGGACCTCGCGCGGGCGCAGTCGTTCGACGTCGCCGAACGGCTCGCGTACGAGGAGGTGAAGATCGTCCGCGGGGAGGCGCGGCTCGTGGAGCCGCACGTCGTCGCGGTCGGCGACCGCCGCATCCGGGCCGACATCGTGCTGATCGCGACCGGCGCCACGCCGCGCGTGCTGCCCGGCGCCGAGCCCGACGGCGAGCGCATCCTGAACTGGCGGCAGCTCTACGACCTGCCGGAACTGCCGTCCGAGCTGATCGTCGTCGGCTCCGGTGTGACCGGCGCGGAGCTGGCCGGGGCGTACCTGTCGCTCGGGTCGAAGGTCACCCTGGTGTCCTCGCGGGACCGCATCCTGCCGACCGAGGACGCCGACGCCGCGTCCGTCCTGCAGGAGGTCTTCCTGCGGCGCGGCATGAACGTCATGTCGCGGTCGCGCGCGGCGAGCGTGGAGCGGTCCGGGGACGGCGTGATCGTCACGCTGGAGGACGGCACCAAGGTCGAGGGCTCGCACTGCCTGATGACCGTCGGGATGATCCCGAACACGACGGGGATCGGTCTGGAGGACGTCGGCGTCGAGTGCGACGACCGCGGGTTCGTCAAGGTCGACAAGGTGTCGCGGACGTCCGTCCCGCACATCTACGCGTCGGGGGACTGCACCGGCATCCTGATGCTCGCGTCGGTCGCGGGGATGCAGGGCCGGATCGCGATGTGGCACGCGCTCGGCGAGGCCGTCCAGCCGCTGAAGCTCGGGTGGGTCGCGTCGAACATCTTCACCGACCCCGAGGTCGCGTCGGTGGGCGTCACGCAGCACATGGTCGACTCGGGGGAGGTCAACGCCCGGACGGTCATGCTGCCGCTGTTCACGAACGCCCGCGCCAAGATGCAGGGGTTCGAGGACGGCTTCGTGAAGCTGTTCTGCCGCCCGTCCACGGGCATCGTCCTCGGCGGCGTCATCGTCGCGCCCCGCGCGAGCGAGCTGATCCTCGGCGTGTCGGTCGCGGTGCAGCAGCACCTGACCGTCGACCAGGTGGCGCACACGTTCGCGGTGTACCCGTCGCTGTCGGGCAGCATCACCGAGGCGGGCCGCCGCCTGATGACCGAGCACGCGTACTGACCGCGCGTGCGCCGATCGGGCACGCCGCGAGGGCGCGCCCGATCGGCGGAAGCGGTGGCGCTACGTGAAGTAGCGCAGGGCCACGTAGACCCAGGCCATCAGCGTGCTCAGCACGGTGACGATGATGCCGTACTTGGTGAACTGCCAGAAGCTGATCGGGTGGCCGCTCTTGGCGGCGATCCCGATCGCGACCACGTTGGCGCTCGCCGCGATGGCCGTCCCGTTGCCGCCGAAGTCGGCGCCGAGCGCGAACGCCCACCACAGCGCCTCGCCGGTCGCCGGGTCGGCGCCCGCCACCATCCCCTCCACGATCGGCGCCATCGTCGCCGTGTAGGGGATGTTGTCGAAGAACGCGCCGAAGACGGCCGAGCCGAACAGCAGGCCGGTCGCCGCGACGAAGTAGTTGTCGCCGACCGTGTCCGCCGCCCAGGTCCCGATGTTCTCGATCACGCCGGTGTGCCCGAGGCCGGCGACCATGACGAACAGTCCCGTGAAGAAGACCAGCACGGGCCACTCGACCTCGCGCATGACCTCCGAGACGTCCGCTTTGGAGACCAGCAGCATCACGCCCGCGCCGATGAGCGCGACGATCGACGGCTCCACGTGCAGGACCGAGTGCAGGCCGAACGCGACGATCACGCCGCCGAGGACGACCAGGCACCGGATCAGCAGCCCGGTGTCGGTGATCGCCTTCCGCTCGTCCAGCGACATCACCTCGGCCGCGTACTCCGGGTTGTACGTGAACTCCTTGCGGAACAGCACACGGGACAGCAGCACGAACGCGATGAAGATGATCACCACGATCGGCGTCATGTGCACGAGGAAGTCGTTGAACGTCAGCCCCGCCCGGCTGCCGATGATGATGTTCGGGGGGTCGCCGATGAGGGTGGCGGCTCCGCCGATGTTCGACGCCAGCACCTCGGCGATGAGGTACGGGATCGGGGAGATCCGCAACCGGTTGCAGACGACCACCGTCACCGGCGCCACCAGCATGATCGTGGTCACGTTGTCCAGGAACGGCGAGGCGACGGCCGTGATGAGCATCAGCAGCACCATGAGCCGGTACGGCTTGCCCTTCGACCGTTTCGCCGCCCAGATCGCCAGGAAGTCGAACACACCGGTGTTCTTGATGATCCCGACGATGACCATCATGCCGAGCAGCAGGAAGATGACGTTCCAGTCGATCCCGTCGTGCTCGGAGAAGAAGACGTCCGCGCCGGGCGTCAGCCCGAGCACCGTCATCACTCCGGCCGCGATCAGGACGACTTTGACTTTGTCGACCTTCTCCGTCGCGATGAAGAAGAACGCGATGATGAAGACGGCGAGCGCCAGGTAAGCGGTCACCGCGCACCGTCCCGCCCGGCCCGCGCGCCCACCGGACGCGCCTCACGCGACGTGCGGGCCCCGTGCGGCCGCACCGTGCCCGCGGCGGTCCCCGTACCGGACGCCGCCCGACGTCGCGCCGAGGACCCCGTCTAGTCGTCCGGCCGCGCCAGCGCGATGGCGGACATGAGCCGGTCGAGCGTGACCGCGCCGGCCAGCAGGCCCGCGTCGTCCACCACCGCGACCAGCGGGCTGCGCTGCCGGGCCATCAGGGTGGCGATCTCCAGCAGAGTCGCCGACTTCTTCACCATGACCGGGCGGGGAGTGTGCGTTCCTATGCACTCGCTCACCGTCATGTCCTGGATCTCGTGCCAGAACACGTCCGCGTGCGCCTCGTCCACGGTGCGTGTCAGCGCCGTGTCCTCCTGGTAGGCGACCGGCACCGCCAGCCGCAGGACCTGCGTCCCGGGCAGGACGACCCGGGGGCGCTGCCGTTCGTCCAGCACGATCAGACCGGGCAGCCGGCCGAGCGCCATGACCTGTATCGCGTGCGCGATCGAGTCGTTCATCGTCACGGTCGGCACCTGGATGGCGATGTCCCGCGCTAGCATGACGTCCTTTCGGCTCCCGGAGAGCCTGGTTCTTCGGGCTGATAGGTCCCTCCTCCTCACGCCGGGGACGGTCCCGTCGCAGGACGATGGCCTCTTGGGAGCCTTGAGCGGAGGGCGGTGCCCGCCGCCGAGTCGCTGTGCCATATGTCCGCCCCTTTCTGCGTACACTGCCCAGTTTTCTCGGCGGTGGATCTCATCGTTATCGGGAGTAACACCCACATCTGCCTGGTTGGAGCATGTATCTCCAGGCCGAACGGGGGCGGTTCGGGGGGTGCGCGCCTAGGATGGAGGCGGATACCGGAGGTGATCGGTTGCACGCTCGGGAGTCCGCCACCCGCATCCTGCTGGCCGACGACCACGCGCTGATCCGCCGCGGGCTGCGGGTGATCCTGGACGCCGAACCCGACATGACCGTCGTCGCCGAGGCCGGCGACGGGGCGGAGGCGATCAGCGCGATCGCCGCCACCGAGGTGGATCTGGCGATCCTGGACATCGCGATGCCCCGCATGACGGGCCTGCAGGCCGCACGGGAGATCGCCGCCCGCTTTCCGGGCGTCAAGATGCTCATGCTGTCGATGTACGACAACGAGCAGTACCTGTTCGAGGCGCTGAAGGCCGGCGCGTCCGGGTACGTGCTGAAGTCGGTGGCCGACCGCGACCTGCTGAACGCGATCCGCTCGGCGACGCACGGGGAGTCGTTCCTGTACCCGGGGGCCGTCACGCTGCTCGTCCGCGAGTACCTGAACCGGGCGCGGGACGGGGAGGAGCTGCTCACCCCCCGCGAGGAGGAGATCACCAAGCTGATAGCCGAGGGGCACTCGTCCAAGGAGATCGCCGAGATCCTCACGATAAGCGTGAAGACCGTCGACCGGCACCGCGCGAACGTGCTCGGCAAGCTCGGCATGCGCGACCGCGTCGAGCTGACCAAGTACGCCATCCGCGTCGGGCTCGTCGAGCCCTGACCCCCGGTCCCGGCGCGGCCCGGGGCGGCCGGGGCGGCCGTGCGGGGCGGGAGCACCGGTCGCCACGTCAGTCCCGCACCGGGTCCTGCCTGCGGCGCGTGCCTTTCGGCGGGACGACCAGCCGCACCTCGGTGCCGCGGCCGCCGGCCGCCGGGCCGATCGACAGCTGCGCGCCGACGAGCATCGCGCGCTCCCGCATCCCGCGGATGCCCGCCCCGGCCCGTTCGGGCGGGCCGCAGCCGTCGTCCGCGACGCGCAGCACGAGGGTGCCGTCCGCCTCCTGCCGCAGGCACAGCTCGGCGTGCTCCGCGCCGGCGTGCCGCCACACGTTCGTCAGGCTCTCCTGCGCGATCCGGTAGACGACGAGCTCGACGTCCGCGCCGACCCCGGTCAGCCCGGTCTGCACGTCGCGGGTGACGTGCGGCCCGCCGGAGAAGTCCGCGGGGAGGGCGATGAGCGCGCTGGTCAGGCCCAGGTCGTCCAGGACGCCCGGACGCAGCCGCCGGGCGACGTGCCGGACCTCGTCCAGGCTCGACCGGACGACCTCCAGGACGCCGCGCAGCTCCTCCGCGACCTCGCCGGGCGCCCGGTCGGCCACCGACTTCAGCTCCAGCAGCGCGACGGTGAGCGTCTGGCCGATCTCGTCGTGGAGCTCCTGGGCGATGCGGCGCCGCTCGGCCTCCTGGGCGTCCAGCACCATCGCCGTCCCGGTGCTGCGGTCGACCTCCAGGCGGTCGAGCATGGAGTTGAACTCGTCGACGAGGTGGAGCAGGTCGCCGCTCTCCTTGGTCGCGAGGCGGTCGCCGGAGCTCAGCGAGTCCATCCGCGCCATCAGCGTGGTGAGCCGGCCCAGCGGCGCGAGGCTGGCGCGCAGCAGCAGCGCGTTCGCCAGCATCATCACGGAGAGCCCGACGAGCAGGACGGGCAGTTCCCGCAGCAGCACCATCGAGGAGATGGTGACGGGCGCCAGCGCGAGGGTCGCGGTGCCGAGCGCGAAGATCAGCCCGTTGATGCCGAGGATGCGCCAGTACAGTGCCGGGACGGGTGCCGTGCTCATGCTCTCACCGTATGCGGGCCTTCGCCGCATCGCTCCCCGCCGCGGGAGGACGGCCGCCCGGCGGCCGCCGCCGGGCGCCGCGCGTCACCGCAGGCGGGGCGGTTCGGCGATGCCGTGCCGCCGCAGCCGGGACCGGCGCAGCTCGTCCGCGGTGACCGCCACGGCGAGCAGGCTCGCCGCCAGCGCCATCAGCGGCACCGACACGTGCACCCACCAGGGGCCGGGCAGCGCCGCCAGCACCGCGCACACCGGGATCATCAGGCACACGTGCCGCCACAGCAGGCGGCCGCGCCACCCGGCGTCGGTGAGCTCGTGCCGGACCCAGTCGCGGTTGCCGGGCGGCAGCCGCAGCCCCAGCGTGTACCGCACCTGGCCCCACGGCCCGGGGTCGCCTGGGATGCGCGCCATCGCGGCCCCTCAGAAGCCCCCGAAGTCGCCGAATCCGCCGCCGCCGAAGTCGCCGCTGCCGAAGTCCCAGCCGCCGCCGACGTCGCCGCCCTCGCCGCCGAACCCGCCGGACATGTCGCCGCCGTAGCCGCCGAACCCGCCGGACATCATCGAGCCGAGCATGGTGCCGACCATCAGGCCGCCGAGCAGGTCGAACCCGCCGTAGCCGTAGTAGTACCCGCCCGCGTACGGCGCGTACGCCGGGCCCGCGTTGTAATAGGGCCGCCGCCCGCCGTGGTACGGGACCATCCGGACGTCCGGTTCGGCGCCGTGCAGCACCGCGTGGGCGTCCGCCCCGCACGCCGGGACGGACCGGGCCGTGCCGCCCGGCGGCGCCCACACGACGTCCTGGACGGACGGGCCGTGGTTCGGGTTGAAGAAGCACGGGGCGCGCCGCTCCGGCACCTCGTCGCCCGCGAGCCGGGCACGGGTCGCGAGCATGAAGAACCGGCCGTCCTCCAGCGCCCGCGTGACGTCCTGCATCTCCTCGGGGCGCGCGGCGCGGTCCGTCGCCCGCTTGGCCTCGTCGTAGGAGTTCATCGCGCGCTCGTAGTCGGCGCGGATCGCCGGGTCGAGCTTCTTGTCCATGACGTCGAGGTCGAGCCGGGCGATGTCCTCGCCGAGGAGCGTGACGTCCTCCTGCACGCCTTCCTTGAGCTCCGCCATCTCGCGGGCCTGCCGCTCCTGCCGCCGCCTGCGCGACACGAGGAACACCGACATCGCCGCCGCGACCAGCGCGATGACCAGGCCCAGCATCACGTACCCGACGGTCGCCGCCGACGCGGAGTTCTCGTCGACCCGCTGCTCGGCGCGCTCGCCGAAGTCGATGATGCGGTCCTTGAGCGGCTGGCCGTTGGTGCGGGTGATGATCTGGTTGATCTCGCCCTCGTCGAGGTTCTTCGAGATCCCCGCCATCAGCCGCCCGTTCGCGGTGACGCCGACGTAGGTCTCGCCCTCGCCGACGCGGTTCGCGACGGACACGAGCATCTGCCCCATCTGCTGCTGGGTGATGCCGTCGTCGACCACGACCGCGCGGACGTCGGCGTCGCCGAGCCCGTTCAGCGCGGACTCGACCTGCTGCCGGTCCGCCGCGCTCAGCGCGTTCCCGGCGTTGCTCGTGACGTACAGCCGCGAGTCGACCAGCCCGTTGGCGATCTGCCCGACGGTGTCGGCCGCCCGCGCGGGCGCGGCCTGCGGGGCCTGCGGCGCGGCGTGCCGGACGGTCGCGGCGGCGGCGACGTGCTGGACGGTCGCGGCGGGACGCGCGGTGTCGGGGGTCGAAGCGGCCGCGGGGGCGGCGAGGCCGGCCACGACGACGCCCGCCACGAGCACGGGGAGCGCGGCGCGGCGAGCCGTCCGGGCGGTCCGGTTGTCGGAGCTCATGTCTCTAGTCTGCCTCGTCAAAGAGCCAGACAATCAGCTCGTCATGGTCCTTTTCGGAAAATCCCGAACCGGTGCGGAGGCGGCCCGCTACCCACCGCGACGGCCGGTGCCGGTTCCCGGACCGGAAACGCGACCGGGTGCCGCCCCCGCGGGAACCGGCACCCGGATCGGGGATCGCCGAGCGGCGCCGGACGTCAGTCCTTGATGTCGCAGATGGACGCGCCCGCCGTGACCGTCTGGCCGACCTCGGCCGACAGGCCCGTGATCGTCCCGGCTTTGTGCGCGGTGAGCGGCTGCTCCATCTTCATCGCCTCGAGCACCACGACCGTGTCGCCCGCCTCGACGGCCGCGCCGTCCGCGGCGACGATCTTCACGATCGTGCCCTGCATCGGGCTGACCAGCGAGTCGCCGGACGCCTGCGCGGCCGCGCCCTTCTTGCCCGCGCGGCGCTTGGCGGGCGCCTGTCCGGCCGCGGCGCCGCCGACGGCCGACGCGCCGAGGCCCGCCGGCAGGACGACCTCGACGCGCTTGCCGCCGACCTCGACCGTGACCCGCTCCCGCTCGCCCGCGGCCTCCGCGCTGGCCGGGACCGCGTCGAACGGCGGGATCGTGTTGTCGAACTCCGTCTCGATCCACCGGGTGTGGACGGCGAACGGCTCGGCGTCGTCCGCGGGGACGAACGCGGGGTCGTCCAGCACCGCCTGGTGGAACGGCAGGACGGTCGGCATGCCGTCGATCGTGAACTCGGCGAGGGCGCGGCGCGCGCGCTCCACGGCCTGGCGGCGGGACGCGCCGGTGACGATCAGCTTCGCGATCAGCGAGTCGAACGCCTGCGGGACCGTCTGCCCGGACACGTACCCGGAGTCGAGCCGGACGCCCGGCCCGGTCGGCGGGTCGAACGCGGTCAGGGTGCCGACGGCGGGCAGGAAGCCGCGCCCGGCGTCCTCGGCGTTCAGCCGGAACTCGATCGAGTGGCCGCGCAACTCGGGGTCGCCGTAGCCGAGCTCCTCGCCGTCGGCGATGCGGAACATCTCCCGGACCAGGTCGACGCCCGCGACCTCCTCGGTCACCGGGTGCTCGACCTGGAGCCGCGTGTTGACCTCGAGGAACGAGATCGTCCCGTCCTGGCCGACGAGGAACTCGCAGGTGCCCGCGCCGACGTACCCGGCCTCCTTCAGGATGGCCTTCGAGGAGGTGTACAGCAGTTCGAGCTGCTCCTCCGACAGGAACGGCGCCGGGGCCTCCTCGACGAGCTTCTGGTGGCGGCGCTGGAGCGAGCAGTCGCGGGTGGACACGACGACCACGTTGCCGTGCTCGTCGGCCAGGCACTGCGTCTCGACGTGCCGCGGCTTGTCCAGGTACCGCTCGACGAAGCACTCGCCGCGGCCGAACGCGCCGACGGCCTCCCGGACGGCCGACTCGTACAGCTCCGGGACCTCCTCGAGCGTCCGGGCCACCTTGAGCCCGCGCCCGCCGCCGCCGTACGCCGCCTTGATGGCGATCGGCAGCCCGTGCTCCTCCGCGAACGCGACGACCTCGTCGGCGCCCGACACCGGGTCGGTGGTGCCCGCGACCAGGGGAGCGCCGACCTTCTGCGCGATGTGCCGCGCCTGCACCTTGTCGCCCAGCGCGGTGATCGCGGCGGGCGGCGGCCCGATCCAGGTCAGCCTGGCGTTCCGCACGGCGGACGCGAAGTCCGCGTTCTCCGCCAGGAAGCCGTAGCCGGGGTGGACGGCGTCCGCGCCGGCCTCCGCCGCGATCTTCAGCAGCTTCTCGATGTCCAGATAGCTCTCGGCCGCCGTCGAGCCGCCGAGCGCGTACGCCTCGTCCGCGACCCGCACGTGCAGCGCGTCCAGGTCCGGCTCGGCGTACACGGCGACACTGGCCAACCCTGCGTCGCTACAAGCACGGGCAATGCGGACCGCGATCTCGCCGCGGTTGGCGATCAGGACCTTGCGCACGTGGGTCTCCTCCCTCAACCTCGCACCGCGCAGTCTAGATAATCGCCGTTTGAGGTTTTCGTAAGCCCCTCCTTATAGGGGGCCGACCGCCGTGTTCACGGGGGTTGAGGGGGTTATTCGCGTGTCCCGGCCAGCGGGACCGCCGGACGCGCGGAGGGCCCGCACCCGGGCGGATGCGGGCCCTCGGACGGCCGGACGGCGCGGCGCGCGGGACCGACGGGGCGCATGGTCCGCGGCCCCGCCCGCGCCGTCCTGCCGGAGCGGCGCACAAGTGGCGCATATCTCAGCGCGCGTGTCTCAGCGCGCGTGTCTCAGCGCGTGTGTGTTCAGGGTGCGTGTCTCGGTGCGCGTGTCACCGGCCGCCGTAGCGGCGGTTGAACTTCTCGACCGCTCCGGTCGTGTCGAGAACGCGCCCCTGTCCGGTGTAGAACGGGTGGCTCGCCGACGAGACGTCCACGTCCACCACCGGGTAGGTGCGGCCGTCCTCCCACTCGACGGTCCGGCCGGCGGCGGCCGTGGACCGGGTCAGGAAGGCGCGGCCGGCGGCGCGGTCGCGGAAGACGACGGGGCGGTACTCCGGGTGGATGTGCTGCTTCATGCCCCCGTCAACACGGTGGCAACGGTTTTCATTCTACCCCCCGGGGCGGGGGCTGCGGGGGCGCGGGAGCCCCGGTGCCGCAAGGGATTCGTCCGGTTCCGCGCGGGCCCAGACGGGCTTCCGGGACGGCGTGTATCTTCGCCAATGATCAGTGGGAGGAGGAGGCATGGTGCGCCTGTGGCTGCGGGTCTTCCTGGCGGTCGCCGTCGCGGCCGCCTGCCTGGCCGCGCCCTCGTCCGCGATGCGCCGCGGCGCCCCCCGGGTGGACGGCGAGACGACCGAGCAGCTCGCCGCGGTCGCGGGCACGCTGCTCCAGCACCGCTCGCAGGCCCTCGTGCAGACGCGGGACCGCGACCGCACCCGGCTCCCCGAGGAGATCCTCGGCGTCCGCATCTCGCCGCGAGTCGCGCGCGTGCAGGCGGAGGCCGTCCAGGAACTGGAGAACCGCAACCGGGCGCCGGTCGAGGGCGGGCCCGCCTACACCGCCGCGCGGACGACGCTGGACGAGGCCAGCGCGGTCCGCGAGGGGGACGTGGTGGCGCTCGAGGCGGTCGAGCACACGGTCGTCCGGTACGACACCGGCAGGGTGCGGCAGGACGTGCGGCGCCGGTTCGAGTTCAAGGACATCGACGGGCGGCTCACGCTGGTCGGCGAGCGGGTCCTCGACCCGGACGCCCGGCCCGTGAACGACCCGGTCCGCGCGGCCGGGTGAATGCCCGGAAAGCGCGGGGCGTCCGGACTCTGAATGTTTTCTGACGCAGAGTAATTGACCGGGTCACAAGCGTGCGGAGCGCTGCTCCCGGCGCGCTCCGATGGCATGCGCGCCGTCATGTTACCGTCCACATCCGGTCAGCGCAGCGGGGCGGAAATGTCCGGCTATCTCCATCAGTTCGGCCGCCCGGCACTGGATTCCGCTGATCCTCCCGGCGTAGGCTGGCGCCATTCTTGACGAAAGGCCACAGTGATGAGCGGTGACAAGCGCGGCGCCAACATCGGCGAGCTGGAGGAACTGTCCCGGATCTTCGCCAAGCACGGCCGGAACCTCGACGCCCTGATCAGAGACCTCAACGGCCGCACGGTGAGCTCCAGCGCCGTCTGGTGGGGGCCGGGCGCCGACCGGTTCCGCGCGGCGTGGGCCGAGGCGAAGACCGCCTTCGACAAGATGGCCATCGCCCTGGAGCAGGGCAGCCAGGACATCAAGCGCTCCCAGCAGAACATCGAGGCCGCCACGCGCTGACGCCTCGCCCCCGAGCCGCGGGTCCCGGCCCATCCCCCCGAGGCCGGGGCCCGCTCCTTTTTCCGGCCCCGGCCCGGGGGGTCAGTCGCCCGTCACCGGCGGCGGCAGCGCCACCTGGATCTGCGTGGCCGTGCCCGTGGCGACGAACAGCCCGCGCCCGCTCGGACCCGCGAGCGGCGCGTTGCGCGGCAGCCGCAGCCCGAACAGGTCGCCGTCGTCCGGCGACTCGATCGACAGCAGGACGCCCGAGCGCGACCGCCGCGCGTCCGCGAGGAACCCCCGGTAGCCGCGCCCCAGGTCGGTGGTCGTCCCGCCGATGACGACCGCGTGCTCGCCGTCCCGCGCCGTCCGCAGGACGTCGCACAGCGCGTCGTCGAGGTCCGTCTCGTCCAGCAGCTCGGCGTCGTCCACGACCACGACGTACCGGTGCTCGTCGCCGATCGCCGCCTCGAGATCGCCCGCGTCCGCGTCGGACGCGAGGACGCCGAGCACGCCGGGGCGCCCCGACAGCAGCCGCAGCGGCGACCGGCGCGGCGTCACCAGCACCACCGGCACCAGCCCGCCGCCGACCGCAGGGTCCAGCAGCGAGTGGACGATCGTGCGGAGCGTCGTCGAGCGCCCCGAGCGCGGCGGCCCGGCGACCGCGAACCCGGGGCCCTCGTTCAGCAGGTCGATCCCGACGGGCGCGAGGGTGTCGCCGCCGACCCCGACGAGCGCCCACAGCGCCGACGGCGCGAGGAACTCGCCGTCCAGCGCCATCGCCTCCCGGTAGGTGACCCGCACCGGCAGCTCGTCCACGTGCAGCGGGCCGCGGCGGCGCGGCGGCCGCCCGTACCGGGCGACGCAGCCGCGCGCGATCTCCTGGAGGGCCGCGACCTGCGCCGTCCCGGCCGGGTCGTCGCCGAGCAGCCCGATCTGCGACTCGCGCGGCGGGGCGCCCGGCGCGGCCGCCTCCAGGGCGCGGCCCGGCGGCATCGCGGCCGGGACGTGCCGGTCCTGCAGGCCCGCGTAGCCGTAGTCGTTCGGGTCGGCCATCCGAAGGATCAGCCGCCGGTCGAACACGGTGGAGACCTGCCCCGACAGGCCGGAGCGGTCGCCGGTGAACACGGCCCGCAGGCCGACCGCGGCGCCCTCCCGCAGCAGCCGCAGGACCTGGTCGACGAGCCGGCCGTAGTCGTAGTGCTCGAACGCGCCGAGGAACCCCTCCCAGCGGTCCAGGAGCAGCACCATCCACGGCAGCCGGTCGGTGGCGGCGACGGCGGCGCGCTGCTCGGGCAGCGACGCGAACCCGGCCTCCGCGAACAGCTGCTGCCGCCGCGCGACCTCCGCCGCCAGCGCGGTGATCAGCCGCTCGCAGCGGTCGAGCTGGTCGCGGGTGACGACGGCGCCGCAGTGCGGCAGCGCCACCAGCGGCAGGAGGGCGTTCGCGCCGCAGTCGACCGCGTACAGGTGCGCGTCGAACGGGGAGCACGCCCCCGCGAGGGACCCGGCGATCGTGCGGAGCGCCGTCGAGCGCCCCGACTGGGCCGACCCCGCCAGGTACAGGTGGCCGCCGGCCGCCAGGTCGAGCGCCAGCTCCTCCCGCGACTGGACGGCGGGCAGGTCGGTGATGCCGAACGCGATCGGCGGGACGTCCACGACGGACCCGCCCGCCGCCGTCCGCGGCGTCAGCCGGACCCGCTCGGGCAGCGGGTTCAGCCACGGCGACGGCTGCCGCGCGATCCCGGCGCGCCGCGCGGCCTCGTCCACGGCCTGCACGAGGACGGCCAGGTCGGTGACGGCGGCCGCGTCGTCGGCGGCGTCGCGCGGCGCGGGCGGCGGGTGCCCGAGGCCCTGCCAGGGGAGCGGCAGGACGGTCGTGCGGCGCGCGGCCGTGCCCGGCCGGCGCCCGCCGATCCGGGCCGACTGCACGGCGTGCGGCGCCGACATGCCCGACCGGACGTAGCAGCGGCCCGGCAGCGACTTCGGGATCTGCACGGCGTCGGCGGAGTCGAGCACGTCGGTGGAGTCGTCGGCGCCGGTCACCCGCAGCGCGATCCGCAGGTTCGTGTTGGCCCGCATGTCCGCGGTGACGACCCCGGCGGGCCGCTGCGTCGCGAGGATCAGGTGGACGCCGAGGGAGCGGCCCCGGCGGCCGATGTCGACGAGCCCGGCGACGAATTCGGGCAACTCCTCGACCATCGCGGCGAACTCGTCGATCACCAGGACGAGGCGGGGCATCGGCGCCGACGCGGGGGTGCGGCCGCCGATGTAGTCGTCGATGTCCTTGGCCCCGGACTCCAGGAGCAGCACCTCGCGGCGCCGCAGCTCGGCCGCGAGCGACTCCAGCGCGCGTTCCGTCGCGTGCCCGTCCAAGTCGGTGACCATGCCGACGGTGTGCGGCAGCTTCGCGCACTCGGCGAACGCCGAGCCGCCCTTGTAGTCGATCAGCACGAACGTCATCTCGTCCGGCCGGTTCGCGACCGCGAGGGACGCGATGAGCGTCTGCAGCAGCTCGGACTTCCCGGCGCCGGTCGTCCCGGCGATGAGCCCGTGCGGGCCGTCCGTGCGCAGGTCGATCTCGTACGGCTCGCGGCCCGCCCGTCCCGCCCGGGCGCCGCCGGAGCCGACGCCGATCGGGACGCGGGTCGTCCGGCCGCCGGTCCGCGTCCACGACTGCAGGACGGCCTCGGCGGTGGGGTCGGGCATGGCGAGCAGGTCGAGCAGCCGCACGTTCGCGGGGAGGGACTCGTCGGCGTCCTCCCTGGACACGTCCCGGACGGGCGCGAGCGCGCGCGCCACCCGGTCCGTCCAGGCGGGGGAGACCTGGTCGGCGAGCACCGGGCCCACGGCGTCGAGATCCTGCCCCTGGAGGTGGACGACGGCCGGGTACTGCGGGTCCCAGGACGCGACGGCGCTGCATTCCTCGGGCAGCAGCCGCTCCTCGTCGTCGATGCAGATCGCGTAGAGCCCGTACTCGGCGCCCCTCGACAGCAGCATGGGCATGCCCGGGACGCGCCTCAGCGCGCGCGCCCCGTCCAGGACGATCAGGATGTTGTACGGAACCGCGTCCGCGGGCTTGGCCTGCCCGCCCAGGAACTGGGACTCGGCCTGGGACGCGCGCCGCCGCTCGGTCACGCGCATGGCCAGTTCGGTGATGCGGTGCGCGATGGACGACTGGTCGGTGCCGACGAGGGCCGTGCAGTCCTCGTCCTCGCGCGGCGCGCAGTGCGGCAGCCAGCGCACCCAGTTCCACTCGTCGGCCGCGTCGGGCTCGGCCGACAGCACGACGATCGCCAGGTCGCGCGGGCTGTGCAGCGCCGCGGCCTGCCCGACCAGCCAGCGGGCCAGCGCCCGCGACGCCGGGCGCGGCCCGGTGAGGCCCAGCACGCCGACGTCCGCCAGCGGCAGCGCCACCGGCACCTGCCGCGCCACCGGCGCCGGCACCGGCGCGCCCTCGCCCGCCCCGCCGTCGACCAGGTCGACGCGCGCGGGCAGGTCGGCGAGGCCCACCCGCAGGTGCAGGGCGTCCGGGTCGTCGCGGCGGCGCTCCCACAGCCGCCGCCGGGGCCCGGTCGCGGTGAGCAGCACCTCGGCGGGGTCCGGGTGCAGGGCGCGGCGCTCGTCCTCGTCCTCGCGGCGCAGCCGGTCCAGCTCGCCGTCGAAGCGTCCCGCCTTGTCGTTGTACTCCCGGAGGGCCTTCTTGTACGACTTGCGGCCGTGCAGCCGGTCGCCGACCCACTCGCCGACCGTCATCAGCGGCCACGCCAGCGCGAACAGCGCCCACCACCACTGGCGGAGCGCGAAGGCCATGACCAGCCCGAACGCCGAGAACAGCAGCGCGCCGACCAGCCGCAGCCGCTCCCGCGGGTTGCGCTCCGGCCGCCGCGGCACCTCCAGCCGCCGGTCGCGCCGCGCCGGGGCCAGCCGGGGCGGCCGGTTGAACGCCATGCCGCCCTCGGGCAGCGGCTCCAGGTGCGTGTCGGGGGCCGCGCCCGGCGCCAGCGTCAGCACGCTCGCCCCGACCGACAGCATCCCGCCCGCCGGCCAGGCCGCCGGGCTCTCCAGCGGCGCCCCGTCGAGCTCCGCGCCGGGCGCGGACGGCGCCACCCGCACGCCGTCCGGCGCGACCGTCACCCGCAGCGCCGTCGGCCGCACCGCGGGGTCGTCCAGCCGGACGTCCACGTCGTCGCCGGACCCGAGGACGCTCGCGCCCAGCCCGAGCCGGTGCACCCGCCCGGCCGCCGGCCCGCCCACGACGCGCACCTCGACCAGCCCGGACGGCTCCGCGAGGACGGTCGCGGCCGCGCCGTCCCGCTCGACCGCGACCACCGCGCCGTCCCGCAGCTCCTTCACCGCGCGGGCCTGCGGGTCGAGCATCCGCCCGTCCATCCACAGGGCGCGCCGCTCCGCCGGGGGCGCGGTGCCGCCGCTGCGCTGCAGCGCGTCCTTGGAGAACCGCGGGGTCGGCACCGTCACCGACGCCTCCTGCGCGCGCCCTTCCAGTGCCGCCGCGAGCGACCGGGCCACCCCGTCCACGGTGGCCTCCGCGTCGACGTTCACCACGACGTCCCGTGGCCCGCCGCCGGTCAGCGCCGTGAACGAGATCCGCATCGAAGCCCCTCCATCGTGCGCCGTTTCCGGTTCGGCGCCGCCGTCCGGGACAGCTTAATTAACGAGCCCTTCCCGGCTGGGCCGGACGACACGTATCCGCAGCGTGCGACATGGTTTTCGGGCATTCCCGGCGGCCGATTCGGCGCACCGGAACTCACCGCGCCGCAATGATCTCCCGCAGCGCCGCGTCCAGCGGCGTCGGCGCCATGCCGAAAGTGCGCTGGAAGTCGGACGAGTCCAGGATGTACGGCTTCTCGAACTGGTACCGCATCTCGCGCAGCTCGCGCATCATCGGGTCGACCACCCCGAGCGCGGCGAGCGCCGCCCGCGGGGTCTCGTGCACCCGCGGCCGCGGCGCCCCCGCGGTCTCGCACAGCCGCTCGGCGACCGCGCGCGCCGACACCGCCGGGCCGGTCGGGACGTGCCACGGGCGGCCCCAGACCCGCTCGTCCGTCCCCGCGACGGCGAGCGCCTCGGCGACGTCCGGCAGGTACGTCCAGGCGTGCGGGAGGGACGGGTCGCCGATGAACATCACCCGCTTGCCGGCGAGCAGCGGTTTCACGAACCGCACCTCGCCCAGGTGCGCCTGGTCGGTGCTCCCGGGCCCGTAGTAGTCGGACGCGCGCAGTTCGGTGACCCGTACCCGCCCGGCCTCGTGGGCGGCCCGCATGTCCTCCCACATCCGCGCCCGCATCCGGCCCTTCGTCCCGGTCGCCGCGAGCGGCGCGTCCTCGGTCATGGGGCCGTCCACCGGCCCGTACCCGTACAGGCAGCCGAGGGTGACCAGCCCGGCCCCGGTGTCCTCGGCCGCGCCGAGGAACGACGCCGCCATCGGCGGCCACGCCTGCGCCCACCGGTGGTAGGGCGGGTTCACGCAGTTGTAGATCGTGTCGGCGCCCTTGGCGGCCGCCGCGAGCCGCTCCCGGTCCGCGACGTCCGCGGCGATCCGCTCGACCCCCTCGGGGCCCGACCCCGACCGGGTCACGACGGTCACGTCGTGCCCGCGCTCCACCAGCCGCTCGGCCAGCTTCGTCCCGACCTGCCCTGCCCCGGCGATCACGTGCTTGCCCACGGTCCTGCTCCTTCACGAACGGTGCTGTTGGTTCCGGCCGCGGAGCACCCGACCCGTTTGCGGATCAGTGCTCCGCTCCGAGAGCAATGCTCTCTGACGAGCGCGCCGTTCGTCAAGAGCAGTGCTCTCGTTTCGTTGCGGCGCTCTGCTAACCTCGCGGCATGAGCGCTGGACGGACGGCACGGGAACGGGTGCGCGCGGAGCTGATCGCGGAGATCACCGGCATCGCGAAGAAGCAGCTCGCGACGGACGGGGCGGCGGGGCTGTCGCTGCGCGCGGTCGCCCGGGAGATGGGGATGGCGTCATCGGCGATCTACCGGTACTTCCCCAGCCGGGACGACCTGCTGACGGCCCTGATCATCGACGGGTACGACGCGCTCGGCGCGGCCGTCGAGCGGGCCGACGACGCCGTGCGCGGCGCGCGGCCGGACGCGTTCGGGGAGCGGTGGCTCGCCGTGTGCCGGGCCGTCCGCGCGTGGGCGCTCGCGCACCCGCACGAGTTCGCGCTGCTGTACGGGTCGCCCGTCCCCGGCTACCGGGCGCCGCAGGACACCGTCGCGGCGGCCCTGCGCGACACGCGCGTGTACGCCCGGATCGTCACCGAGGCGCACGCGGCGGGCGCCCTCGAACCGCTCGGCCCCTGCCCGCCCGCGCCCGCCGCCCTCGCCGGCGACATGGGGCGGATCCGCGAGGGCGTGCGCCTGGACGTCCCGGACGACGTCGCGGCGCGGGCCGTGACCGCGTGGTCGGGCCTGTTCGGCACCGTGAGCTTCGAGCTGTTCGGCACCTTCAACAACACGATCATGGACGGCGCCGCCTACTTCGACCACTCGATGGCGCTCCTCGGCCGCCTCGTCGGCCTCGCGGCGCCCTGACGGCCGGGGCCGACAGGGCGGCGCTGACCACGACGGCGGCGAGGCCGGGGCGCCGTCCCGTGGTCCATCCGGTGCATGCTGCAAGGAAAGGGAACGCCTTTTTCGCGGCGGTCGCACGATTCACGCTCGGGCCCGCTGTTCACCACGTGGTTATGGCACCGTCACCGCCACTTTCCACCGCAAAGCCAATCCAGTGCCGTTACGCCCGCTATGGGCGCCGGAAAAGTGGGCGGACGGGGGCGGGTGGGCCCGTCCGTGCGGCGCTTCCGGTGGCCCGTCCACGGTCCCGGCGAGCCGCCCGTGGGAATCTGGCGACTTATGTGACTGCCGGTAAGTACGGAAGTGGTCGGAGAAATCCCAGGTCATCGCGTTCCGTCCTCGGTTTTGCAGGCTCGGCCTCACCGAATCCATTGACGCGGCGACGCCGCCCCCGCGAGCATGGATCGCTCGATGGTGCGCGCGGGCCCGTGAGGCGGGACCGCGGCGGGGCGGGAAGGAGCGCGTGGGCAGCGCCATGAAGGCCAACCAGTCGACCGCCGCCGGAGGCCCGTCCGGCGCCGCTACCGCAGGGGCGCCCGGACTCGGCCGCTCCGGGCTCGGCGCCTCCGGCGGGCAGCGGCTCCCCACGCCGCCGCGGGAGCGCAAGCCCGCCCTCGCCGCACTCGCGGTGCTGCTGATCCTCGGCGGCGCGCTCGCCAGCGCCTACCTCGTGACGGCCAGCGGCGACCGCGTGTCCGCGATCCAGATCGCGCAGCCCGTCGCGGCCGGGCAGCGGATCCCGCCGGGCGCGCTGCGGGAGGTGCCGATCGGCGACACCGGCATCGAGTACCTGAGCTGGTCCGAGGCGGCGGCGGTGACGAAGCACTACGCGACCGTCCCGCTGGTGGAGGGCACGCTGCTCACCAACGCGATGATCAGCCCGACGAACGACGCCGCGTCCGGACGCCTCGTCGTCGGGCTCGCGCTCAAACCGGGGCAGCTCCCGGTGGGCGGCGTCGTGGAGGGCAAGCACGTCACCGTGTACGCGGTCGGCGGCGAGGAGGGCGGCGGCCCCCGGCCGGGCACCGTCCTGGCCGCGGACGCGATCGTGGTCGGCGTCGGCCAGGGCGGCGGGAGCACCGTCGCGGGCGAGCGGCTCGGCTCCGGCATGACGACCGTGGACGTCGCCGTCCCGCCGGGGGAGGCCGCGGACGTCGCGGGCGCCGCGTCCGCCGGGGCCGTCGCGATCGCGCTGATCCCGCCCGGGACCGAGGCCGGGTCCGGCGGCGCGTCGCCGCCGCCCGCGGACGGGACGCGCGGCGGCGCGCCCGCGCGCGGCGGGCCCGGCCAGGGCGCGCCGACACAGGGCACCGCCCCGTCGCAGGGCGCGCCGACGCAGGGCGGGCAGCCGTCCGGCGGCGCGGGGACGCCCGGCGCGCCCGGCACCGGCACGGGCGGGAACTGATCGTGGCCGTCATCGCGCTCGCCGCCGACAAGGGGGCGCCCGGCGTCACCACGGCCGCCGTCGCGCTCGGCGCCGTGTGGCCGCGCCCGGTGCTGGTCGCCGAGTGCGACCAGGCGGGCGGCGACCTCGTGTACCGGCTGCCCGCCGCCGAGGAGGCCGGGAACGGCGGCATCCTCAACCCGTCGCGCGGGCTGCTCAGCCTCGCCGCGACGGCCCGGCGCGGGCTGCGCCCCGACCAGATCGCCGAACACTGCCAGCGGCTCGTCGGCGGCCTCGACGTCCTCGTCGGCATCACCAGCGCCGAGCAGGCGCAGGGCATGACGTGGCTGTGGGGGCCGCTCGGGCGGGCGTTCGCCGGGCTCGACCCCGTGGACGTCATCGTCGACTGCGGGCGGCTCGGCGCCGGCTCCCCGCTGACCGACCTGCTCCGCGAGGCCGACCTCGTCGTGCTGCTCACCCGCGCGACCCTCGAGCAGGTCGCGCACCTGCGCGAGCGCGTGACCGCGCTGAGCGGCGAGCTGCGCGGCGGCCCGCCGATCGGGGTGCTCGTGCTCGCCGACCCCCGCGACTTCCGCGGGTCCGTCGCCGAGGTCGACCGCATCATCGCCGGGGCGGCGCGCACCCGGGACCGGACGGGCGACGCCGCGCCCGGCGAACCGGGCCCGCCCGCGCAGCCCGTCACCGTCCTCGGCGGGCTCGCGCTCGACCCCAAGGGCGCCGACCTGCTCGCCGGCCGCTGGGGCGGGCGGCTGGACCGCTCGCTGCTGATCCGGTCGGCGCGGGAGGTCGCGGGCGAACTCGCCGGCCGGGTCGCCGCCGCGCCGCGCCGCGACGCCGCGCGGCCCGGGCCGATCGCCGCGCAGGCCCCGCCGCCGCGGCCCGCCGAGCACGTCCCCGCCGCCGACGCCGGCACCGAGGGGAGGCGCTGATGGACCACGGGCTCGTCAAGCGGCTCCGGCAGGAGGTCGGCGACCGGCTGGCCCAGCAGCGCCGCCTCGACGCCGCGCACGGCCTCGCCCCCATGTCGGGCGAGGACGAGCGGCAGTTCGCGCGGGCGCTGATCGGCCAGGTCCTCGAGGAGTTCGCGCGCGGCGAGATCACCTCGGGCCGCCGCCCGCCGAACGCCGACGAGGAGGAGGCCCTCGCGGCGGGCGTCCACGCGGCGCTGTTCGGCGTCGGCCGGCTCCAGCCGCTGCTGGAGGACCCGGAGATCGAGAACATCGACATCAACGGCTGCGACCGGGTGTTCGTCGGGTACGCGGACGGCCGCGAGGCGATGGCCGAGCCCGTCGCGGAGAGCGACGAGGAACTGGTCGAGCTGATCCAGATCCTCGCGGCCTACAGCGGCCTGTCGTCCCGCCCGTTCGACACCGCGAACCCGCAGCTCGACCTGCGCCTCCCGGACGGGTCGCGGCTGTCGGCGGTCATGGACGTCACGGTGCGGCCCGCGCTGTCGATCCGGCGCGCGCGGCTCGGCAAGGTCTTCCTCGCCGACCTGGTGGGCAACGGCACGTTCAGCCGGGAGCTCGGGCTGTTCTTCCGTGCGGCGGTGCTCGCCCGCAAGAACATCATGATCGCCGGGGCGACGAACGCGGGGAAGACGACGCTGCTGCGGGCCGTCGCCAACGAGATCCCGGCGCACGAACGCCTCATCACCGTCGAACGGGCTCTCGAACTCGGGCTCGACGCCTTCCCGGAGCTGCACCCCAACTGCGTCGCGTTCGAGCAGCGGCTCCCGAACTCCGAGGGGCAGGGCGCCATCTCGATGGCCGAGCTGGTGCGCCGGTCGCTGCGGATGAACCCGTCCCGGGTGATCGTCGGCGAGGTGCTCGGCGACGAGATCGTCACGATGCTGAACGCGATGACGCAGGGCAACGACGGGTCGCTGTCGACGATCCACGCGAACTCGTCCGTCGAGGTGTTCAACCGCATCGCGACGTACGCGATCCAGTCGGAGGAGCGGCTCCCGGTCGAGGCGACGCACATGCTCATCGCGGGCGCCATCGACTTCGTGGTGTTCATCGAGAAGCGCAACGACTACGCGCACGGCGGGCGGCTGCGCCGGTTCGTGTCCAGCGTCCGCGAGGTGACCGGCGTGGACGGCCGGGTGCTGTCCTCGGAGGTGTTCGCCCCCGGACCGGACGGGCACGCGGTGCCCGCCGCGCCGATCACGTGCGCCGACGAGCTGGCCCGGTACGGCTACGACCCGTCCGGGGGTGCGTGGTGAGCGCCCGCCCGGCCGCGTGCGGGGGCGGTCGCTGATGGTCGCGCCGGACGTGCTGCTCGCCGTCCTCGCCGGGGCGCTGACCGGCGGCGGGGTCCTGCTGCTGGGCGTCGCGCTGCGCGGCCTGCCCGCCCGGCCGGATCTCCCCGACCCTCGAACGGGTCGGCGGGCTGCGCGCCCGGCTCGGCGGCGAACTCGCCCGGTTCTGCGAGGCGCGCGGCTGGCGGCTGCGCTCCGTCCGCGCCGACCTGGCGATCACCGAGCGGTCGCTGGAGGCGTTCCTCGCGACGAAGTTCCTGCTGCCCGCCGCCGCGCTGCTGTTCGTCCCGCTGGTCGTCGCCTACTTCGCGCTGCTCGGGCTCGGCACGTCCGTGCAGATCCCGGTGTGGATCTGCGGGCTGTTCGCGCTGCTGTTCTTCTTCTTCCCCGACCTCCAGCTCAAGCAGGAGGCGCAGGCCCGCCGCCAGGACTTCCGGCACGTCGTCGGCGCGTTCCTCGACCTCGTCGCGATGAACCTGGCGGGCGGGCGCGGCGTCCCCGAGGCGCTCGTCAGCGCCGCGAACGTCGGCGAGGGCTGGGGGATGCACCGCATCCGCGATGCCCTCGGCAACGCCCGCATCACCGGGCGCACCCCCTGGCAGGCCCTCGGCGGCCTCGGCGAGGAGCTGGACGTCGCGGAACTGCGCGACCTCGCCGGGGCGCTCGCGCTCGTCGCCGACGACGGCGCCCAGATCCGCAAGTCGCTCGCCGCACGCGCCGCGTCCATGCGCAGCCGGGAGCTGTCGGAACTGGAGGGCAAGGCCGGCGAGCGCTCCCAGTCGATGCTCGTCGCGCAGCTCTTCCTGTGCGCGGGCTTCCTCGTCTTCCTCGCGTACCCGGCGCTGATGCGGGTGCTGAGCGCATGAACCGAACGTCTCGACCCGGAACCGTGAACCGAACCCCGACATCCGCCCCCCTGGAGGTGCAGCGATGAGGCCGCCGAACCCGTTGAACGACCCGTCCGTCGCCTACCTGCGCGCCCTGCTCGACGACCGGCTCGCCCGGCTGCGCGACGAGGACGAGCGCAGCCGCGGCGCGTCCGCGATCGAGTGGGCGATCATCACCGCGATCCTCGCCGCCATCGCGATCGCGATCGGCGGGATCATCATGCAGAAGGTCCAGGACAAGGCCAACAGCATCAACACGGGCTGACCGCGGTGCGGCGGTTCGTCCGGCGCCTCGGGGCGAACGACTCCGGGGCGTCGTCGATGGAGCTCGCGCTGCTCACCCCGGTGCTCATCCTCGTCCTGCTCACCGTCGTGCAGTTCGCGATGGTGTTCCACGCGCGGCACGTCGCGCTCGCCGCGGCGCAGTCCGGCGCGCGCGTCGCCCGGACGGCGCCGCCCGGCGGCGGCTGGCAGGGCGCCGCGGTGGCGCGGGCGGAGCGCGACGTGCGCGAGGTCGGCCCGAACCTGCTCGGCGGGCTGTCGGTCACGGCGGGCGAGGCGAACGACGAGCGCTGGGTCGAGGTGCGCGGCGAGGCGGTGGCGGTCATCCCGTTCATGACGTTCTCCGTGTCGCAGCGGTCGCAGGGGCCGATCGAGTGCTTCCGGCCGGACATCGGCGCGGGCACCTCCTGCGCGGGGGGCGCCCCGTGAGGCCGCGCTTCCGCCGCGCCGACCGGGGGTCGATGTCGCTGGAGATGGTCCTGGTCACGCCCCTCTTCGTCGCGTTCCTGCTGGTCCTCGCGGGCGCCGGGCGGCTCGTCGACGCGCAGAGCCAGATGGACGGCGCCGCCCGCGACGCCGCGCGCGCCGCGTCCATCGCTCGCGGCGCGGCGTCCGCCCGCGCGTTCGCCGCCGACACCGCCGCCGCCGGACTGCGCGGCACGTCCTGGTGCGCGGGCGGCCCGAGCGTCCGGACGGACGTGTCCGGCTGGGGCCCCGGCGGCCGCGTCGTCGTCGAGATCGCGTGCGACGTCGACCTCGGCGACCTCGCGTTCATCGGGCTCCCCGGGACCAAGCGCCTCGTCGGCCGCGCCGTCGCGCCCGTCGACACCTACACCTACCGGGGCGGAGGCGACGGCCTGTGACGACCTTGGGCCGCCGCGGCGCCGCCCTCCGGCACGCCGCCCCCCGATCCGGCGGGGCGTCCCGCGATCGGGGGACCGTCTCGCTGTACGTCGTCCTGTTCACCCCCGTCGTCTTCCTCCTCGCGGGCCTCCTCGTGGACGGCGGCCTCGCCATCCACGCGCGGCAGCGCGCCGCGGACATGGCCGAGCAGGCCGCCCGCGCGGGCGCGAACGAGATCGACCTCGCCGCGCTGCGCGCGACCGGCGAACCCGTCGTCGACCCCGGCCGCGCCCGCGCCGCCGCCTGCGAGCTGCTCACCGCGTACGGGGACGAGGTGGCGGGCGCCGACTGCGCGGCGTCCACGCAGGAGGTGACCGTCACCGTGCGGATCACCGTCGAGCCGCAGTTCCTCGCGATCTTCCCGGGCTTCGGCGCGTTCACGATGACCTCGGACGCTACGGCCCGCCCCGTCACGGGGGCCGCCGCATGACGGGGCGGAGCCTGCGGAGCGGCGTCATACGACGCCATGCGGCGGCACTGGCCGGGGGGTGCGGGGGGTCGTCCCCCCGCGGAGAGAGACGACCTATGGGGCGCCGATTTACGATGTCGAGGACGTTCAGGGACCGGAGAGCGCCATGGTGACGCGGCACGGGCACAGGCGGGTGCGGGGGCACAGGAGCGCGGGCGACGTCCTCGCCGGGATCGGCGCGCTGATCGCGCTGGCGGCGCTGCTCGCCGGCGTGCCGCTCGCGCTGCTCACCCTGTTCGGGTCGCCGCTCCCGGCGGAGCTCCCGACGCTCGACGACCTCACCCGGCGCGTCGGCCCCGGCTCCCTGATCACGATCCTCGTCGCGCTCGTCTGGCTCGCGTGGCTGCAGCTCGCCGTCTGCGTGGTCGTCGAGGTGTACGCGGGCGTCCGCGGCGTCGGCGTCCCCGCCCGGGTGCCGCTCGCGGGCGGCGCGCAGTCGCTCGTGCACCGGCTCGTCGTCACCGCGCTGCTGCTGTTCACCACGGCGACCGCGATCGTCCCCGCGTTCTCCGGCGGCGGGCTCACGCAGGGGCCGCCCGCCCAGGCGCAGTCCCAGGAGTTCCACCGGGCGCCGGACCCGGCGGACCTACGCCCCGTCGCGGCGACGTCCCCCGACACCGGCGGCGCGGCGCTCGCGGCGGAACCCCTGCGCAAGGCCGAGACGACGAAGATCTACCGGGTGCAGCCGCCGGAGGGCCGCCACCACGAGAGCCTCTGGGAGATCGCCGAGAAGTGCCTGGGGGAGGGCCGCCGGTACAAGGAGATCTACGAGCTGAACAAGGGGCACGTCCAGCCCGACGGGACGCGCCTGACGATCGCGAGCCTCATCCGCCCCGGGTGGGTCCTGGAGATGCCCGCGGACGCGAAGGGCGCCCAGGTCGTCCCGGCCGAGGACCTCGCCGAGTACTACCGGTACGGGCACGCGGTCCCGGACGAGCCGAAGCCGGAGCCGCGGCCCGACCCCGCCCCGGCGGCGCCCGCGCCCGACGCGCCCGCGCCGGAGGCGTCCGCCCCGGAGGCGTCCGCGCCCGCGACGCCGGCGCCCGACGCGCCCGCGACCCCGGCGCCCGGGGAGGCGGCGCCGCGCCCCGCCGAGGACCCGCCCGCGTCCGTCCCCCCGGCCGGCGAGATGACGGGCGGCGCCGACGGCGGCGGCGCGCCCGTCCCCGGCCCGCGGGACGCCGCCGACGACGCCGGCCGGGACGGTCCGTCGCTCGACCTCGGCATCACCTTCGACCTCGAATGGCCGCAGGGCCTCGCCGTCGCGTCGCTGCTCGCCGCCGGGGTGCTCACCGCGCTCGGCCGCCGCCGCCGCGCGCAGATGTGGCACCGCGCGTTCGGCCACATGATCGTCCGGCCGCGGGGGCGGGCCGCCGAGGCGGAACGGGCGCTGCGGTTCGGCGCCGACGACGACGGCGCCCGGCTCCTCGACCTCGGCCTGCGGCACATGTCCAAGTCGATGGCGGCGGGCGGCCGGGCCATGCCGACCGTCTTCGGGGTGCACCTCGGCCGCGGCGGCCTCGACCTGTGGATCGCGCCCGCCGACCGCAACCCGCCCACCCCCTGGGAGGCGTACGACGACGGCCAGGTGTGGCGGCTGCGCGCCGACGCGATGCCCGGCCTCGAGGCGTCCGACCTCGCCGACGTCCTCGCCCCCTACCCGGGCCTGGTCTCCATCGGCACCAACGCCAACGGCCGGATCCTCGTCGACCTGGAGGCCGCGCACGGGCTCATCGCGCTGCGCGGCCCGGAACCGGTGCGCCGCGCGGCGCTCGCCGCGCTCGCCCTCGAACTCGCCACCAACCGCTGGTCCGACCACATGCGGATCACCCTCGTCGGGTTCGACAACGAACTCGGCGAGGGCCTCACCGAGATCGCGCCCGACCGGGTCCGGGCCGTCCCGCACCTGTCCGACGCGCTCCCCGAACTGGAGGGACGGGCCGAGGAGGTGCGGCAGGCGCTCGCCGCGTCCGGCGTCGACTCGGTGCTCACCGGCCGCTGCCGCGGCGTGTTCGGCGAGGCGTGGATGCCGCACTACCTGATCATGGCCGACCGGCCGGCGCCCGAGGACGCCGCCCGCCTCGTCGCGCTCGCCCGCACCGGCACCCGGATGGCCGCCGGGTACATCGTCCCCGGCGACGTCCAGGGCGCCACCTGGACGTGGGACCTCGACGAGGCGGAGCGCCTGCACGCGGGCGTCCTCGGCTTCGACGTCGACGCCCAGCTCGTCACCGACGACCAGTACCGCGGCGTGTTCGAGCTGTTCCGGGCGGCGGGCGCCGCCGAGTCCGTCCCGCTGCCCGACACCGGCGAGCCGCCCGAGGTGCGCGAGTCGTCCGTCGACATCCGGATCCTCGGGCCCATCGAGGTCGTCGCGCCCGGCCCGATGGACGAGAGCCGCCGCGAGCTGTGCACCGAGCTGCTGATCTACCTCGCCGCGCACCCGAACGGGGTCCACCCGACCGTCCTCGCGGGGGCGATCTGGCCGCGCGGCGTCAGCGCGGGCGTCCGCGACGCCTGCGTCGCCCGCGTCTCCGACTGGCTCGGCCGGGACGCCCGCGGCCGCCCGAACCTGTACTACGACGAGCGCGGCCGGATCCGGCTCGGCTCCGAGGTCCGCGTCGACCTCGCCGTGTTCCGCTGGCTGGTGTGGCGCTCCGCCGCCGAGCCCGCGTCCGAGGCCGCCTACATGTCGTACGCGCTCGACCTCGTGCGCGGGCCGCTGCTCGCCGACCGCCCCCGCGGCCGGTACTCGTGGCTCGCCGGGCACGACCTGGAGTACGAGGCCGCCGCCCGCATCATCGACGTCGCGCACCGCCTGGTCGTCCTGCGCCTCGACGAGGGCGACGCCCGCGGCGCCGTCGGCGCCGCGCGGGCCGGCCTCCGCCTCGCCCCCGAGGACGAGGGCCTCTGGCGCGACCTCCTGCGCGCCACGCACGCCATGGGCGACCACACGCAGGTCCGCATCGCCGTCGACGAGCTCCGCACCCGCCTCGGCCGCGACCCGCTGTTCGACCGGCTGCAGCCCGAGACGGAGGCGCTGATCGAGGAACTCGTCCCCGAATGGACCCGCGCCCCCGCCCGCTGACCC
>NZ_QHJN01000133.1:0-23123 GCF_003947565.1 Actinomadura sp. WAC 06369
ATAGAAGGCGTGCTGGAGTCCCGCGTCCATGGGAGCGGTGCGATGCCAGCCGAGCCGGGTGGACGTGCCCGCGGTGTCGTTCTACGGGTCGGGGGTGCCCGCGCGACTGGAGCGGATGGCGGATGTGCGGGGGCCGCTGCAGTTGCACTTCGGCGGCGCCGACCCCTACATCCCCCGGGAGGACGTCGCCGAGGTGGAGCGCGCGGCGCGGGACGGCGTCGAGGTGCACGTGCAGGAGGACGGCGGGCACGCGTTCCACAACCGGAAGGCGCCGATGTTCTACCAGGAGGCGCCCGCGGAGCGGGCTTGGGCGCTCGCGGAGGAGTTCCTGGGGCGGCACCTACAGGGGTAGGGGTTCGCACTGGGCGAGCCAGTGGGCGGGGGGATCGCCGATGATGCCGCCGACGATGGCGCAGTTGGTGTCGATGTCGCCTCCGGCGGCCGCGGTCGTCCAGAAGGCGCGCTCGTAGTCGTCCTGGTTGCGGGCCGCGGCCCAGAGGACGAACGGGACGGTGTCGTGCGCGGCGACCAGGCGCCCGTTGCCGAGGGCCGCGGAGGCGAGGACAGGGTCGCCGAGGGGGAGGAGGCGGCGGGCCTCGGCGATGCCGTCGCGGACGTTCGTGGGCGGGGTGCGGTCGATGACCGCGTCGAGGAACGCGCCGGGGGTGGTGCGGGGGAGCGCGGCCGCGACGGCGACCGCCACGGCGCCGGCGACGGCTTCGGGGTGCGGGTGGGTGACCTCGGCGGAGAGGGCCGCCTGGCGGGCGGCGGTGTCGGGGTCGCCGAAGTACCAGGCGCCGACGGGGGCGACGCGCATGGCGGCGCCGTTGCCCCAGGAGCCCCGGCCGCCGAAGGGCTCGCGGGCGAGGGTGCGCCAGTCGCCGCCTTCGCGGATCAGCCGGAGGAGGCGGTTGGTGGAGGGGCCGTAGCCGCGGTCGAAGTCGTGGTTGTCGGCGAAGGCCCGGGCGAGGGCGTCCTGGTCGATCTCGCCGTGGGCGGCGAGGATCCGGTAGACGGACGCCGCCATCTCGGTGTCGTCGGTCCACTGCCAGGGGCCCGGGGGGAGGGTGCGGTCCTCGTAGGACGCGCGGTTGGCGGGGACGAAGAACTGCGAGCCGAGCGCGTCGCCGACGGCGAGGGCTTGGAGGGTCGCGTAGGCGCGGTTCACGCGGGCTCCAGGAGGGTCGAGAGTTCCTTGCGGGACGAGATGCCGAGCTTCGGGTACGCCTTGTACAGGTGGTATTCGACGGTGCGGGGGCTCAGGAACAGCTGCGCGGCGATCTCGCGGCTGCTGGTGCCTTCGGCGGCGAGGCGGACGACCTGGAGTTCCTGCGGCGTCAGCCGGTCGAGCGCGCTGGGCGCGGCGGGCGCCGCGGCGGACTCGCCGGTCGCGCGGAGTTCGGCGCGGGCCCGGTCGAGCCACGGGGCGGCGCGGAGCCGTTCGAAGGTCTCGATCGCGGAGCGGAGCGGCACGCGGGCGTCGGAGCGGCGCCGTGCGCGGCGGAGCCATTCGCCGTAGAGGAGTTCGGTGCGGGCCTTCTCGAAGGGGCGCGTGGACCGTTCGTGCAGGTCGGCGGCGAGTTTGAAGGGTTCTTCCGCGTCGGTGAGGAGGGCCTCGCAGCGGGCGGCGACGGCGAGCGCCCACGGTTGCGCGGACGCGCGGGCCCACGCGCGGAAGCGTTCGTGGGCGGGACGCGCGAGGTCGGGGGCGCCCGCGCGGACCGCGGCCTCGACCTGGTCGGCGGCGGACAGCAGGGCGTGGGTGCCGTGCCGGCGGGGGCCGGCGGCGATGTCGTCGAGGCGGCGGAGGGCGTCGTCGTGGCGGCCGAGGGCGAGGTCGAGGAGGGCGCGGGCGCTGTCGGCGAAGCCGCCGCCGGGGGGCGGGGCGTCGGCGGTGAGGTCGCGGAGGCGGTCCTCGTCGCCCTCGATGGCGGCGACGCGGGCGAGGGCGGCGCGGAGCCGCCCGGCGCGGCGGTCGAGGCCGGTGTCGCGGGCGAGCGCGACGGCCTCGGCGACGGACGCCTCGGCGTCGGCGTGCAGGCCGAGCATGATCTGCGCGTGCGCCTGGGTCTGCAGGACGTTCGGGAGGGCGGCGACGAGGCCGTGCCGGCGGCAGCGGTCGGCTTCGGCGGCGGTGAGGTCGAGGACGGCGCGGTCGTCGCCGAGGATCAGGGCGAGCTGGGCGGCGCGGACGGGGTCGCCGGGGCGGGCGAGGAGGTCGGCGATGATCGGCAGGCCGCGGTCGTGCTCGTCGCGGACCTGGTGCGCGAGGCCCCGCACGTACGGGTCGTCCGAGGCGGCGGCGATGCGCAGGACGGACGGCGCGTTCCCGGACGTCCACGCGTAGTTCGCGGCGTCGCGGAGCATGGCGGTGCGGTCGTCGGGGGCCGCGTGGGCGGCGTGCTCGACGAGCATGCGGACGGCGGCGCGGGGGTCGCCGCGTTCGAACTCGACGGTCGCGTGGAGGCGGCCGAGGCGGGCGCGGGCGGCGGGGTCGGTGAGGAGGGGGTCGGCGGACGCCGAGAGCCGTTCGGCTTCCTCGACGTTGCCCGCTTGGAGGGTGAGGTCGGCGGCGGCGGCGAGGCGTGCCGCGCGCGCTTGGGCGTCGGGTGTGAGTTCGGCGGCCTGCCGGTAGAGGGCGGACGCCGTGGCGTAGCCGGTGCGGTTCCGCGCGCGCTCTGCGGCGTCCTCCAGTTCCTTGGCGACGTCCTCGTCGGGGACCATCGCGGCGGACGCGCGGTGCCGGACCCGGCAGTCGGGGTCGTCGGCGATGTCGGCGATGGCCTGGTGGACGGCGATGCGCTGGGTGGCGACGGCGCCCTGGTAGGCGGCCGTGAGGATGAGCGGGTGCCGGAAGGCGACGGACCGTCCGGACACGTCGACGAGTCCGGCGCGTTCGGCGGCGGCGAGGTCGGTGAGGTCGGCGCCGAAGCGGCGGGCGGCGCGCAGCAGGGTGGGCAGGTGGCCGCGCCCCTCGGCGGCCGCGATCAGCAGCATGGCCTGGGTCTTGTCGGGGAGTTCGGCGATGCGGTCGCGGAACGCGGCGGTGACCCGGTCGGCGACGGGGAGGGGGTCGGGGGTGGACGGCGTGCGCTGCCCGGCGGCGGCGAACTCGCGGAGGGCGAGGGGGTTGCCCTGGGATTCGCGGATGACGCGGGCGCGGGCGGCGCGCGGGACGTCCCGGTCGGCGAGCATCCGTTCGGCGTCGCGGGCGCCGAGGCGTTCGAGGGGCAGCTCGGGCAGGCCGGTGCCGGTGAAGCCGGTGTCGCGGGCGGCGAACAGCATGACGACGCCGTCGGCGGTGAGGCGGCGGGCGGCGAACAGCAGGGCCTGCGCGGTGGCGCCGTCGAGCCACTGGGCGTCGTCGACGAGGCAGAGGGCGGGGCCGCGGTCCTCGGCGAGGTCGGCGAGGAGGGTGAGGACGGCGAGGCCGGCGGTGAACCGGTCGCGGTGGTCGGTGGGGGCGCCGGGGTCGTCGAGCGCGGTGCGCAGCGCGGCCGCCTGGGCGGCGGGGAGCGCGCCGAGCCGGTCGCGGACGTGCCACAGGAGCTGGTTGAGGCCCGCGTAGGCGAGGTTCGACTCGGCCTCGACGCCGACGGCGCGCAGGACGTGCGTGCCGCCGGCCGCGCGGAGCGTCGCCTCGGCGTCGTCCAGCAGCGCGGACTTGCCGATGCCCGCCTCGCCGCGCAGCAGCAGCGCGGCGCTGCGCCGGTGGTCCCGGGCCTCGGCGAGGAGGGTGGAGATGCGCGTTCGTTCGGTGTTCCGCCCGTAGAGCACGGCTCCAAACTACGGGGCCAGGTACCGAAACGGTACGGATGCGGCCCGTATGCGGGGGTTCGTAGGTTCGTGACCATCGGAAACGTCGCTAGGAGGTCGTGATGGACGAGCTGTTCGAGCCGGTTTCGCTCGGGAAGCTGGAGCTGCCGAACCGGTTGGTGATGGCGCCTATGACGCGGAGCCGGGCGTTCGACGGCGGCAGGGTGTCGGAGCTGACGGCGGAGTACTACCGGCAGCGGGCGGGCGCGGGGTTGATCGTGAGCGAGGCGGTGCAGCCGAGCGTCCGGGGCCAGGGGTACTTGTGGACGCCGGGGCTGCACGCGGACGCGCAGGTGGCGGCGTGGCGGAAGGTGACGGACGCGGTGCACGCCGCGGACGGGCGGATCTTCGCGCAGCTCATGCATTCGGGACGGGTCGGGCATCCGGTGCTGTACCCGGACGGGGGCCTGCCGGTGGGGCCGTCGCCGATCGCGAGCGGTGACGCCATGTTCCACCCGGACGGGATGCTGGAGCATCCGGTGCCGCGGGAGATGACGCGCGACGACATCGCGGAGGCGGTCGCGGACTTCGCCGCCGCCGCGCGCAACGCGGTCGAGGCGGGCTTCGACGGGGTCGAGGTTCACGGCGCGAACGGGTACCTGATCCACCAGTTCCTGGGCGACGGCAGCAACGTCCGGACGGACGAGTACGGCGGGACGGTCGCGAACCGGATCAGGTTCGCCGCGGAGGTGGCGCGGGCGGTCGCGGACGCGATCGGGCCGGAGCGGACGGGCTTCCGGGTGTCGCCGGGCAACGGCGCGGGCGGGGTGGCCGAGAGCGACGTGCCGGAGCTGTACGGGGCGCTCGTCGCGGCCCTCGCCCCGCTGGGCCTCGCGTACCTGCACGTCATGGAGGCGGGCAACCGGGAGGTGACGCGGCTGATCCGGGACGGCTGGCCGGGCGCGCTCGTCCTGAACCCGCACCCGGTGGCGGACGGGTCGCCGGCGAGCCCCGAGGACGGCGCGGCGGCGCTGCGGGACGGCGTCGCGGACGCGGTCGCGCTGGGGCAGCTGTGGCTGGCGAACCCGGACCTGCCGCGGCGGATCCGGGCGGGCGGGCCGTACAACGAGGCCGACGCGGCGTCGTTCTACGGCGGCGACCACCGCGGCTACACCGACTACCCGGTGCTCGCGGGCTGAAGCGCGCGGGGGCGCGCCGGATGTGGCCGTCCGAGGGGATTGACGGGGACCTCTCCGGGATCTGTAGTCCGAGAAAGACTCACGTTTCTCGGAGGTTCCCCGTGCCCGGCAGATCCCGTTGCGCACGTCTCCTGGCCGTCCTGGTGCTGCTCGTCGCGGCCGGGACGGCGCTCCCGGCCGCGGCGGACGCCCGCGGCACCGTCCGGTTCCCCGCCGACTTCCTCTGGGGCGTCTCGACGAGCGGCTTCCAGAGCGAGGGGTCCTTCCCCGACAGCAACTGGACGCGCTACGTCGAGAGCCGCGCGGGCGAGGTCGAGGACCCGTACCGCGACTCGGTCGACTTCCGGCACCGCTACCCGGGCGACATCGGGCTCGCCCGGGGCCTCGGCGTGCAGGTGTTCCGGACGTCCGTCGAGTGGGCCCGCGTCGAACCCCGCCGCGGCCACCGCGACCCGGACGCGATCGCCTACTACGACGACCTCGTCCGCCGGATCCGGGCCGCCGGGATGCGGCCGATGCTGACCCTCGACCACTGGGTGTACCCGGGCTGGGTGGCCGACCAGGGCGCCTGGGACAATCCCCGCACCCAGCAGGACTGGCTCCGGCACGCCGAGTTCGTCGTGAACCGCTACAAGGACATGGACGTCCTGTGGGTCACGTTCAACGAGGCCAGTTCGTACATCTACCGGGAGTTGACGCACCGTCCGCTGGACCTGGGGCAGGTCCTGACGATGCAGAAGGCGCTCGTCAAGACCCACAGGGCGGCCTACGACATGATTCACCGCGTCGACCCAGGTGCCATGGTGTCCAGCAACGTCGCGTACGGCACGGTCATCAACGGACTGTTCGACGCGGCCCTGTTCAACGAGGCCACCGACAAGCTCGACTTCATCGGCCTCGACTACTACTACGGCGCGAACCTGGAGAACATCAGCGCCGCCCACGCGCTGACGGGCGAGCTGTGGAAGATCGACCCCGCCCCGGAGGAGCTGTACTACGCGCTGAAGCAGTACCACCTGCGCGTGCCCGACCTGCCGGTCTTCATCGTGGAGAACGGCATGCCCATGGACGACGGCAAGCCGCGCCCGGACGGCTACACGCGCTCCGACCACCTGCGCGACCACGTCTACTGGATCCAGCGGGCCATGGCGGAGGGCGTGCCGGTGATGGGCTACAACTACTGGAGCCTCACCGACAACTACGAGTGGGGCAGCTACCGGCCGCGCTTCGGCCTCTACACGGTCGACGTGCTCACCGACCCGTCCCTGACCCGGAGGCCCACCGAGGCCGTGCCCACCTACCGGTCGCTGATCGCGCGGCGCGGCGTCCCGTCCGGGTACGTCCCGGTCCGGAAGCCGGGCTGGTGCTCGATCGGCGATCCCCTCGGCAGCTGCTTCGGCAGCCCCGCGATGCCGCCCGCTTCGTAGTCGTTCGTCCGGAAACTCCCAACTCCGCGCGACTGGAAATGACAACCGTTTCCATGTGAGAGTGGAGGCGTCCTGCCCAGCCCGCAGAGAGGGAGTGCGTCATGTCGCTGACCGTCGACGACCGGCTCATGGAGACCGCGAAGAAGGGGGAGGTGGACGACGCGGCGTTCGTCGCGTGCGTGCGCGCGTCGCTGCCGTACGCGTGGGAGGTGATCAGCGGCGTCGTCGAGCGGATGCGGGACGGCGGCGACGGGTTCGCCGACAACCAGGTTCCGCCGCCGGACGAGCGCGCCCGCGGCGAACTCCTGCGCGCCCTCGCGAGCGACGCGATGCGCGGCGCCCTGGAACGCCACTTCGGCGTCCGCCTGGCGTTCCAGAACTGCCACCGCGTCGCCGCCTTCGACCCGCGCGCCGAAGGCGCCGCCGACCGCTACGACCGCTTCGTCTCCCCGAGGGCCCAGCTCCTCAACCAGTCCCCCGAACTGATCGACTGCTGACCGGGCGCCGGCGCGGCCCGGAGCCCGGCGGCCCGGGCCGCGCCGGCCTCTCCCGCCCCGAAGGGAAGGTCGAATAGGGCGGGTTTCAGTGGGTACCGCGACCGCGAGCGCCATCGAGGTCAGGGGATCGCGTGGTTGATGTGCAGACCCGGTCGTGGACGGCCGGGCGCGGGTCCGGGGCGCCGGGGCCGGGCGGCCCCGCGGAGGGGCTGATGCCCAGCCTGAAGCGGGCCGCGGCGGCGATGCGCGACGCGGACGTCCGGTACGCGCTCGCGGGCGGGTTCGCGGCGTACGCGCACGGGGCGGCGGTGTCGACGCACGACGTCGACTTCGTCGTGCGGCCGGAGGACGTCCGGGCCGCGCTGGAGGCGCTCGGCGAGGCGGGCATGACGCATCTGGAGAGCCCCGAGAACTGGCTGGAGAAAGCCTGCGACGGCGACCACGTGATCGACCTCATCCACACGCCGTCGGGGCGGCCGGTGGACGCGGAGCTGCTGGGCCGGACGACGGAGATCCCGGTGGGGGCGGTGTTCATGCCGGTGCTGCACCCGACCGACCTGGCGATCATGCGGCTGCTGGCATTCACCGAGACGGCGTGCGATTTCAGCGGGTTCTTGCATGTGTGCCGGGCGCTGCGGGAGCAGGTGGACTGGGCCCGGGTCGCCGCCGAGACCGCCGGGTCCCCGTACGCCTACGCGTTCCTGACCCTGCTCGCCCGGCTGAACGTCATCGAAGGGGGCGTGCTGTGACCGACCCGTCCGCATACATATCGGCCCACATCCAGGAGCGGCTCGCGACCGAGGCGCACGAGCTCGGCATTCGCGTGGACGTCCGCGGCGACGTCGTCCATCTGCGGGGGCAGGTGGCGAGCGAGGAGCAGCGGCGGGACGTCGAGGAGGCCGCGCGCGCCGCGGCGGAGGGCCATCGCATCTGCAACGAGGTGTCCGTCTTCGAGGTCCGGGAGCCGGACCGGGAGGAGAGGATCTCATGATCCGTGTCGCGGCGGCGGGGGACCTGCACGTCGGCCCGGAGTCGGCCGGGATGTACCGGGCGCACCTGCACGAGATCGCCGAGCACGCGGACGTGTTCCTGGTGGCGGGCGACCTCACCCGGCACGGCACGCTGGAGGAGGGCCGGGTCGCGGCGGGCGAGCTGCGCGACCTCGGCCTCCCGGTGATCGCCGTGCTCGGCAACCACGACTACCACAGCGACCTCGAGGACGAGATGGCCGCGCTGCTGCGGGACGCGGGCGTCACCGTGCTGGAAGGGGACGGGACGGTCGTGGACTGCGACGGCGCGCGGTTCGGCGTCGCGGGCGGCAAGGGGTTCGGCGGCGGCTTCGAGGGGAGGTGCGCGGGGGAGTTCGGGGAGCCGGAGATGAAGGAGTTCGTCCGGCACACGAAGGACTTCTCGGCCCGGCTCGGGACGGCGCTGCTGGAGCTCGACGCGGACGTGCGGGTGGCGCTGACGCACTACTCGCCGGTGGACGACACGCTGGAGGGCGAGCCGCCGGAGATCTACCCGTTCCTCGGCAGCTACCTGATGGGCGAGGCGATCGACGCGGCGGGCGCGGACCTCGCCGTCCACGGGCACGCGCACAAGGGGACGGAGAAGGGCCTCACGAAGGGCGGCGTGCGAGTCCGGAACGTGGCGCTGCCGGTGCTCCAGCACGCGTACGCGCTGTACCACCTAGAGGTGCCGGAGAGCGCGGAGGCGGAGCGGGTCGCGGAGCGCGTGTCCGCCTGGTGACCGCGCGGGCCCGGCCCGCCAGGCGACCGGCCGGGCCTCAGCGGGCCTCAGCCCGGGTGGATCTCGCCGCCGGCCGGGACGAGCGTCTGGCCCGAGTAGTACGACGACGTGCGGTTCGCGGCGAAGAAGACGTACGACGGCGCGACCTCGTCGGGGTCGGCGGCGCGCCCCATCGGCGCCTGCTGCCCGAAGTTCTCGACCTTCTCGGCGTCGAACGTCGCGGGGATCAGCGGCGTCCAGACCGGGCCGGGCGCGACGCAGTTGACCCGGATCTCGCGCTCCATGAGGTTCTGCGCGAGGGACGCGGTCAGCGCCATCACCGCCGCCTTGCTCGCCGAGTAGTCGATCAGCGTCTTGTTGCCGCGCAGCCCGTTGATGGAGCCGGTGATGACGATGGACGAGCCGGGGCCGAGGTGGTCGAGCGCCTCCTGGATCGTCCAGAACACGGCGAAGACGTTGACCTCGAACGTGCGGCGGAGCTGCGCGTCGTCGATCTCCCGGACGTCCTGGACCGGGGTCTGCGTGCCGTGGTGCAGGACGAGGACGTCCAGCCCGCCGAGGTCGCGGACGGCGTTGCGCACGACCTCGCGGGCGTGCCGCTCCTCGGCGAGGTCGCCGCGGAACGCGGTGCAGCGGCGGCCGGTCGCGGTCACGAGGCCGGTGGTGCGGCGGGCGTCGTCGTCCTCGTCGAGGTAGGTGATCGCGACGTCCGCGCCCTCCTTGGCGAACGCGACGGCGACGGCCCGGCCGATGCCGGAGTCCCCGCCGGTGATCAGCGCGCGGCGCCCGTCCAGCAGCCCGCTGCCGGTGTAGTCGCGCATCTCGTCCTTCGGTTCGGGCGTCATGTCCCGCGTGCGCCCCGGGTAGGGCTGGCTCTGCGCCGGTCGTTCGCTCATGTCCGTCCGTACACCCCTTGGATCTCGGAGAGGGCTGGATCCGGTAGGTAGGGCGGGTGCCCGGAGCGGTCGGCGGCAAACGCCGGGCCCTATTGTGACCCTGGAGTAACATCCGTGCCTCCGCGATCCGCCGGGGTGTGAGCAGAGCGCGCGGTGACGTCTGGGTAACATCACCCCGAACCACATTCGGTCCCTCACGTAAGGTGCTGCTTATGGACCTGAACGGAGTTTCCGCCGTTGTATCCGGTGGCGCGAGCGGCCTCGGCGAGGCCACCGTCCGATCGCTGGCCGCCGCGGGCGCCAAGGTGGTCGTCGCCGACCTCAACGAGGACAAGGGCAAGGCCCTCGCCGACGAGGTCGGCGGCGTCTTCGTGAAGACGGACGTGTCGAACGAGGAGCAGGTGCAGGCCGCGGTGCAGGCCGCCGTCGACACCGGCGCCCCGCTGCGCGTCGTCGTCAACAGCGCCGGCATCGGCTGGGCCTCGCGGACCGTCGGCCGCGACGGCTCCCCGCACGACCTGAGCGCGTTCGAGACCGTCATCCGGGTGAACCTCATCGGCACCTTCAACCTGATGCGGATCGGCGCCTCCGCCATCTCCAAGACCGAGCCCGCGGACGCCGACGGCCTGCGCGGCGTCGTTATCAACACCGCGTCCGTCGCCGCCCTCGAGGGCCAGACGGGCCAGGTCGCGTACTCGGCGTCCAAGGGCGGCATCGTCGGCATGACGCTGCCCGCCGCCCGCGACCTCGCCGCGGTCGGCGTCCGGGTCAACACCATCTGCCCCGGCATCATCGACACCCCGATCTACGGCGAGGGCGAGGCCGCCGAGGCGTTCAAGGCCAAGCTGGCCGCGCCGGTCCCCTTCCCGAAGCGGATGGGCACGGCCGCGGAGTTCGCGCACCTGGTCAAGTCCCTCATCGAGAACGACTACATGAACGGCGAGACCATCCGCTTCGACGGTGGTATCCGCTTCCAGCCGAAGTGAGGCACTGAATGTCCGACGCTGTTCTGACCGAAGAGGACGGGGCCGTCCTCACCATCACGATCAACCGTCCCGAGGCCAAGAACGCCGTCAACAGCGCCGTGGCGCAGGGCATCGCGGCCGCGATGGAGGAGCTCGACACCCGCAAGGACCTGTCGATCGGCATCCTCACCGGCGCCGGCGGCACGTTCTGCGCCGGCATGGACCTCAAGGGGTTCCTCACCGGTGACAACCCGATCGTCGAGGGCCGCGGGTTCGCGGGCATCGTCGAGCGGCCGTCCGCCAAGCCGCTGATCGCGGCCGTCGAGGGCTACGCGCTCGCCGGCGGCTGCGAGGTCGCCCTCGCCTGCGACATGGTCGTGGCGGCGAAGGACGCCCAGTTCGGGCTGCCGGAGCCGAAGCGCGGCCTCGTCGCCGCGGGCGGCGGCCTGCTCCGGCTGCCGCAGCGCATCCCGTTCCACATCGCCATGGAGATGGCGCTGACCGGCGACAAGTACGCCGCGGAGCGGATGGCCGAGCTCGGGTTCGTCAACCGGCTCACCGAGCCGGGCGGCGCGCTCGCCGCGGCCAAGGAGCTGGCGCTGAAGGTCGGCGAGAACGCCCCGCTGGCCCTCGCCGCCACCAAGCGGATCATCGTCGAGTCGCCCGACTGGTCGGACGCCGAGACGTGGCAGAAGCAGCAGGAGATCACGCTGCCGGTGTTCACGTCCAAGGACGCCCAGGAGGGCCCGGCGGCCTTCGCCGAGAAGCGCAAGCCCAACTGGAAGGGCGAGTAACTGTTCGCTTCTCGCCCGTCACGCAGAGAACGCCCGGAACTTCGGTTTCGGGCGTTTTCTTCTTTTTCTGTGGCCTGATCCGGAACAGCCCTTACCGCCGAGTAAGCGGTCCCGTACTGTGATCCCTGCCAAAACTGGATCTTGGGAGCGGATATGCGACGGAAAGCGGCGATGGTCACCGCCGTGGCCTTCGGTGCCGGGACGCTCGCCCTGGCGGCGCCCGCACATGCCGCCGGCTGGCGGGACATCCCCAGCGCGGCCCTCAACTACGACGGCAGCCTCGACAAGGTCGACTTCGGTGCGACCAACGCGGGCTGGGCCGTCGGGTCCGCGGGGAACATCTTCAGCCCGCAGGCCAAGCTCGTCCGGTGGAACGGCTCCGGCTGGGTCGCCGACCAGAGCCCCATCGGCTTCACCCCCACCGACGTCGCCGTCGCCGGCCCGAACAAGGCGTGGGTGATCGGCTACAGCTGGAACGGCACCAAGGGCCTCTACTGGAACGGCACCCAGTGGAGCGAGGTGTCGTACCCGCTCGTCGGGTTCCCGACGGCCGTCGACGCCGCCCCCGACGGCACCGCCTGGTCGATCGCCGGCATCGACGCCGCCGCCGGCGGCCCCTGCGCGATCCTCCGCTGGACCGGCAGCGCCTGGGTCGACCCGCAGGTCCCGCTTCCGCCCTCGTCGACCATCACCGCCGTGGACGTCAACTCCGCCAACGACGTGTGGCTCGCCGGGACCGTGTCGTCCACCGGCACCTCCGTCAACGGCCTCGTCATGCACTGGAACGGCTCGGAGTGGACGACGATGGTCGTCCCGGGCGCGATGGGCGTCCCCGGCTACCAGGGCACGATGCACCGCATCGTCGCGCACGGCCCGAACAACGTGTACGTCCTGCGCGTCCGCCAGAACGCGCAGATCACCAACGCGCTCATGCACTGGAACGGTTCGTCCTGGCGGACGATCGACACCCCGCTGAACGCCGCGGGCATCGGCCTGTCGTCGGACGGCGGGAGCGGCGTGGTCATGCTCCCGATCACGACCGGCGCCAAGTCCCAGTACATGCACTACGACGGCGCCCGCTGGACCACCTACGACGGCCCGTCGCGCACCGGGACGGTCCAGGCGAGCGACATCGACGCCCGCCCCGGCACGTCCGCCGTCGTCAGCGCCGGCACCGCGTCCGACCCGAGCAAGAAGGTCCCCTTCATCGAGTACTTCGGCTGACCCCGAACCCCGACCGCGGCGGCCCGGCGGGCAGGTCCTCACGGACCTCCCCGCCGGGCCGCCGCCGTTCCGCCGGCTTGGCGCGCGGTCATAGGCCAGTTCGTCGGGCGGGTCCTCACGGGCCTGCCCGCCGGGCCGCCGCCGTTCGACCGGCTTCGGGCGCGGTCACAGGCCGAGTTCGTCGGCGGTGTCCTCGGCGATGGCGGGGGAGCAGGTCATGCCGCGCTCGCCGGCCCCGGCGACGAGCCACACGTCCTCGGCGACCCGCTCGCGGTGGACGATCCGGGACGGGTCGGCGCACCGCGCGCGGACGTCCGTCCACCGGTGGCGGACGGGCGGGAGGGGGCGCCCGAGGACGGCCTCGGCGGCGTCCCGGAGGCGGTCGTACGCGGCGGCGTCGGCCTCGTCGGCGCCGGGCGGCCCCGGCTCGCCGCAGGCGCGCGGGTCGCCGACGGCCAGGCCGCCGTCGAGGCCCGGCACGATGAGCAGCCGCCCGGCGGTGTCGGCGACGGACGTCGCGAGCGGCTCGTCCGGCGGCGCGGTCCGCAGCATCCGCAGCCGCACCCGGCGGACGGGCGGGTCGGGCGCGAGGCCGCGCACCCACCCGGGCGGCGGCGCGCCCGTGCACAGGACGACGGCGTCCGCCTCGTGGGTCGCGCCGCGATCGTCGCGGACGGACGCGGTGCCCACGTCGCGCATGTCGCCGAGGCCGCGCACGTCGCGGCCGGGCAGCCACGTGTACCGGCCCGACCCGGCGAGGCGCTCCCGGACGGCCGGCAGGACGGTCCGGGGTTCGACGGCCGCGTCCCGTTCGCACCACAGCGCCCCGAGCATCGCGCCGCGCAGCGCGGGGTCGACGGCGCGGGCCTCGTCGGGGCCGAGGAGCTTGCAGCCGCGCTCGGCGGCGTCCGGGCGCTCGGCGAGGTCCCCGAGCGCGGCGAGTTCGGCGTCGGTGCGGGCGACGGTGAGGGACCCGGTGGCGCGGAAGCCCGCGCCGGGGACGTCCCGCCCGATCCGCTCCCACAGTTCGCGTGCGCGGAGCGCCGCGGCGAGCCCGGCGCCGTCCGCGCGCCCCCCGACCCGCACCAGGCCGCAGTCGCGGACGGGCGCGCCGCGCGGCCCGGGCCCGCGGTCCACTTGGAGGACGTAGTGGCCGCGCCGGACGGCCTCGGCGGCGTGCATCGTGCCGAGCACGCCGCCCCCGACGATGACGATTCGCATAGGCCCACGGTGGGACACGCCGATATGGGGCCCGTGGCCGTGCGGTGGCGGGCCGGTGAACACGCACCGGCCGGTCTGGACGGACGTCCGGGGGCCGGGGCGGGCGTCAGGAGGGCCGGAGCACCGAGGTGGTGTCGCTCGTCAGCGGGGTGCCGTCGGCCGCCGCGGGCACGAGGTCGGGGACGCGCGCGCCGGTGCCGTCGACGAGGACCGAGTGCGGCTCGCCGGTGCCGAACGCGTGGCGCTCGCCCCACTGCCGCATCGCGACGATCACGGGGAAGAGGTCCTTGCCCGCGTCGGTGAGCGCGTAGTGCCTGCGCCTGCCCGAGGGGGCCTCGACCTGGGCGAGCAGGCCGTGGGCGGTGAGCCGGCGGAGCCGGTCGGTGAGGATGTTGCGGGCGATGCCGGTGCGCCGCTGGAAGTCGGTGAAGGAGCGGGCGCCGTCCATCGCGTCGCGGAGGACGAGCAGGCTCCACCGGTCGCCGACCAGGTCGGCCGTGCGGGCGACCGGGCAGCCGGGGTCCGTCCAGGCGGGGTCCGTCCCGCCAGTGTCGCCGCCGGTCATCACCCCTCCAGAGAGTTGCTTATTGAAACCATTCTGCCTTACGCTCCGATCGGTTGCAAAACGAAACCAATTCGGGGGTGTGGGCGTGAACCGGTGGGCGAGACTGCTGGCGGCGGTCGTGTGCGGGGTCGCGGTGGCGAGCGTGTACGCCGGGCAGCCGGTGCTGGAGCCGATGGGCCGCGACCTGGGCGTCCCGGCCGACGCGCTCGGCGGGCTCGTGGCCGCCGGCCAGCTCGGCTACCTCGCGGGGCTGGTGCTGCTGGTGCCGCTGGGCGACGTGCTCGACCGCAGGCGCCTGATCGCCGCGCACCTCGCCCTGGTGGCCGCGGGATCGGCGCTCACCGCCGCCGCCCCGGACGCCCCGGCCGCGTTCGCCGGGCTGGCCGTCGCGGGCCTGTTCGCGGTCGTCGTGCAGACGACCGTCGCGCACACGGCCGCCGTCTCCCCGGACGCCGAACGGGGGCGCGACCTCGGCGCCGTGACGTCCGGCGTGGTGATCGGCATCCTCGGCGGGCGCGTCGCCGCGGGCGCCCTCGCGGACGTGTGGGGGTGGCGGAGCGTCTACCTGGCGCTGGCCGTCCTCGCCGCCGCCCTCGCGCCGCTCGCTTTCGCGCTGCCGCCCGCGCCCGCCCGTCCGGACGCGCCGCGGTACGGGCGGCTGCTGCGGTCCTTCGGCGGGCTGTTCGTCCAGCCGCCGTTCCTCGGCCGCGGGCTGGTCGCGTTCTTCCTGTTCGCGTCGTTCGGCACGCTGTGGAGCGGCATGGCGCTGCCGCTCGCCGGACCGCCCCGGTACCTGGACGAGACGCAGATCGGGCTGTTCGGCCTCGCCGGGCTCGCCGGCGCGCTCGGCGCGGCCCGGGCCGGACGCTGGGCCGACGCCGGGCACGCGCGCCGGGTCACCGGTCTCGCGCTCGCCCTCCTGCTCGCCTCCTGGGCGGCGATCGGGCAGCTCCCGTGGTCGCTGCCGCTGCTGGTCGCGGGCGTGATCGTGCTCGACTTCGCCGTCCAGGCCGTCCACGTGAGCAACCAGCACGCGCTCACCGCCGCCTACCCGGACCGCGCCGGCTCGGTGATCGGCGGCTACATGGTCTTCTACTCGCTCGGCTCCGCCCTCGGCGCCGCCGCCACCGCGGCCCTGTACGACGCCGCCGGCTGGACCGGGTCGGCCGTCCTCGGCGCGGCGTTCGCGCTCTGCGCGCTCGCCGTCCGGACGATCGGCGACCCCGCGACGGCCCGCGGGCCGCGCCCGTCCGGGCGTCCCGCACCCTGCCGCTCCACGCCCGGTTAGGCCGCGGGACGGCGGCAGGGCCGAGCGGCCCGCCGAACCGCCGGGCCGCCGGCGGTCATGGCCGGTGTCCCTGCGCGGGCTCCGGGACCGCGCCGACGCGACCGTCCCCCGAGGGTTGCTTTCCGGCGCCCCGTGCCAGGGCCCCGGCGAGTACGGCGATGGCGAGGCCCGCCGCGCCCAGCGCTCCGCCGATCCAGGACGGTGACGTGTAGCCGAGGCCCGCGTCGATCGCCATCCCGCTCAGGAAGGGGCCGAGGGCGTTGCCGAGGTTGAAGGCGCCGATGTTGGCGGCGGACGCGAGCGCGGGCGCGCCCTCGGCCGCGTCCAGCACCCGCGTCTGCAGCGGCGGAACCGACGCGAACCCGATGAACCCGAACAGGACGACCGTCACGACCAGCGCGACCCGCGAGTGCGCGGTGAACCAGAACGCGAGGGACACGACGGTGATGCCGCCGAGCGTCCCGTAGATCGCGGGCATGAGCGCCCGGTCGGCCATCCGGCCGCCGAACAGGTTCCCGGCGACCAGGCCGGCGCCGAACAGCACCATCACGACCGGCACCGCGCCGCCGTCGAAGCCCGCGACCCGGGTGGTGATCGGCTCGATGTAGGTGTAGACGGCGAAGACCGGCGCGTAGCCGATCGCGGTCATGCCGAGCGCCAGCCAGACCTGCGGCCGCGCGAACGCGGCGAGCTCCCGGCGCAATCCGGCGTCCGCGGGGCGGGGCCGGGACGGGACGAGCGCCGCGAGGCCCGCGAAGGCGACCAGCCCGGTCGCGACGATCGCCCAGAACGCCGCGCGCCACCCGACCTGCTGGCCGATGAACGCCCCGGCGGGCGCGCCCAGCACGTTCGCGAGCGTCACCCCCGTGAACATGAGCGCGATGGCGCGGGCCTTGCGGTCCGGCGCGACGAGCTCCGCCGCGACGACCGCCCCGATGCCGAAGAACGCCCCGTGCGTCAGCGACGCCACGATCCGTCCGGTCATGAGGACCCCGTACGTGGGGGCGAGCGCCGACAGGGCGTTCCCGGCCAGGTACAGGACCATCAGCCCCAGCAGCATCGTCTTGCGGGGCAGCCGCGCGCCGAGCGCCGTCAGGACGGGCGCGCCGACGGTCACGCCGAACGCGTACGCGGACACGAGCAGCCCCACGGCCGGCACCGACACGCCGAACTCGGCGGTGAGCTGGGGGACGAGCCCCATCGTGACGAACTCGCTGGTACCGATGCCGAACGCGCTGATGATCAGCGCCAGCAGTGCGACGGGCACGCCGCCTCCTCCTCGGATAGCATTAACAGCGTGCGCAATAGAACGCGCACAGCGGTAGTTGCATAAGACGATAGTTGCAGACGCGTGCTATCTCACCATGCAAGCATGGTGCGGGCCACCGTCGGGGAGTGTGAGGCATGTCACGAGCGCAGGGCTGGCGGCGCCTGGCCGCGCTGCACGACCGCATCGAGGACCGCATCGAGCGCGCCTTGCAGGAGGCCCACGGCCTGAACGTGAACGAGTACTGCGTCCTGCACCTGCTGTCCCAGCAGCGCGAGGACCACATGCGGATGCAGCGGCTCGCCGAGGCCGTCGTGCTCAGCCAGAGCGCCACCACCAGGCTCGTCACCCGCCTGGAGGACCGGGGCCTGCTCGCCCGCTACATCTGCCCGACCGACCGCCGCGGCATCTACGCCGACGTCACCGAGTCCGGGCGCGAACTCCTCGGGAGGGCCACCCCCACCCACGACGCCGCGTTCCAGGACGCCCTCGCCGAAGCCGCCGAGGACCCCGGGCTCGCCCCGCTCGTCCGGGCCCTGGACGCCCTCCCGCCGTCCTGAACCGCGGGGTCGGCCACGGCGAACCAGCTGCCGGAGGACCACAAGCGGATGCGGACGGGGGTGCCGGGGCGCGAGGTCGGCGAAACGGAGTCGGTTTCGGGTTGCCGCGGCTACGATGCCGGGAAATCCCTTCCAACTGAATGAGGCCCGCATGGCCGAGGTGCCCCCGGACGTGCCCACGGACGTCCCGACCGCCGCCCGCGTGTACGACGTGATGCTGAACGGCAAGGACAACTTCGCCGTCGACCGCCAGGTCGCCGAGGCCAGCCTGAAGATCATGCCGGAGCTGCGGGACATCGCCCTGCACAACCGCGCGATGCTGCACCGGGTGGTGCGGTACCTGGCGGCGGAGGAGGGCGTCACCCAGTTCCTCGACCTCGGCTCGGGCCTGCCGACGGCGCGCAACACCCACGAGGTGGCGCACGGGATCGACCCGGCGGCCCGCGTCGTGTACGTGGACATCGACCCGATCGTCCTGGCGCACGGCCGCGCGATCCTCGCCGACAACCCGAACACGACGGTCGTGACGGCCGACATCCGCGACCCCCGGGCCCTGCTGGAGCGCGCCGAGGTGCGCCGCCTCCTCGACTTCTCCGAGCCGGTCTGCGTGATGCTCTGCGGCATCCTGCACCACCTCGCCGACGACGAGAAGCCCGGGGAGATCGTGGAGACGCTCCGCGATGCCGTACCCAGCGGGTCGTACTTCTTCATCACCAACTTCACCCGGCTCGGCGACGCGCCCGAGTCGGTCGCGCTGGAGAAGCAGCTCCTCGAGCAGCTCGGGACGGGCCGGGTGCGGACGCCCGCCGAGCTGGCCGCGTTCTTCGACGGCCTGGAGATCCTCGCGCCGGGCCTCGTCCCGCTGCCGCTGTGGCGCCCCGACGAGCCGATCCTGAACGCCGGCACCATCGACGTCCGCTTCATGACCGGAGGCGTCGGCCGCAAGCCCTAGCGGGAGCGGACGGGGGCGGCGCTCAGGGGCAGCCCTCGAACTGGGGGACCGAGGCGGGGAGGTCCAGGCCGGACGTGCCGAACCAGCGGTCGAGCATGGTCGCGGCGGCGCCGTTCTGGTACATGCCGGTCAGGATGCGGTTCACCTCGAGGCAGCCTTCCCGGTCCCCCTCCGGGAGGGCGATGCCGTACTTCACGTCCGTGAAGGGGGCGTTGACGACGGTGGTGCCGGGGACGGCCGCCGCGAGCCCGGCGAGGACCAGGTCGTCGGTCGTCGCGGCGTCGACGCGTCCGGCGGCCACCGACTCGGCGCACGCCGCGTAGGACGCCATCGGCACCGGGACGGCCGCCACCTCCCGGTCGCCGGTCACCACCCACCAGGAGTCGGAGCCGGACACCTTGCAGATCCGCTTGCCGCGCAGGTCCCGGACGGTGCGGACGGCGCGGTCGCCCTGCCGGACGAGGATGTCCTGGTGCGCGAGGTAGTACGGGCCGGCGAACGTGACCCGGTCCTTGCGCGCCGCGGTGATCGGACGGGTCGAGACGGCCATGTCGATCGTGCCGTCGCGCAGCGCGTCCTCGGGGCGTGCCGAGCGGAGCGGCCGGAGGGTCACGTCGGCGGGGGCGACGCCGAGCCGTCCCGCGACGTAGGCCGCCACGTCGATCTCGAAGCCTTCGAGCGGGCCGCCGCCGGTCCGGGCGGACAGGCCGGGGAGGTCGTGGTCGACGCCGATCACCAGCGCGTCCCGTCCGGTGACCGACTCGGGCTCGCCGCCGTACACCAGGGGAGCGGCCGCCAGGGCCGCCGCCAGGAGCGCGGCGGACAGCGCGGCGAGGACGGCCGTGGCGACACGGGTGCGGGCGCTGCGGACGGTGCGCACGGACGGCTCCTGTTCTCAGCGGTACTCGGCGAGGCGCGGCCGGATCCCGGCCGCGATCAGCGCGCCGACGGCCAGCGCCGCGACCGGCGGCAGCCGGGTCATCGGCCGCAGCGCCCGCTCGGCCTCCAGCGCGGCGCGGACCCGGCGGGCCTGGTGGCGGCCGATCCGGGCGTCGATCTCGCGGTCGTACGCCCGGAAGGCGGGATGCGGCAGCTTCCGCCAGCGGGGGTCCCGGTGCGCCCGGGCCGCCGCGTCGAGGCGTCCGTCCTCGGCGAGCCCCCGGACGGTCCGGTCGAGGTCCTGGTAGGTCCGGTAGGCGGCCAGCAGCGCGGCGGTGCCGGACGCCTCCGGACGGCTCGCCTCCCGGCGCTCCCGCCCGCCGAAGTAGCCCCCGAAGTCCACGCTCCGGCCGAGGGCCCGGTAGTAGCCGTCCAGGTCGGACGCCCCGGCGACGTAGAGGATCGCCTGGGACTTGTCGAGGTACCGGCGGTCGTAGCGGTCGGCGTGCTCGGGGTCGAGGATCTGCCGGGCCCGGTCGGTGTACATGCTGGTGCCGAGCGCCCGGACGCGGGTCAGGCCGAGGGCGGGGTCCAGGCCCGTCTGCTTGGCCGTCCGCAGCCGCTCCGCCTCGCCGGTCAGCCGCGCCGCCACCGTCGCCGTCAGCGCCAGCGCGCCCACCAGCGCGGCGGCCAGCGGCAGGGACACCAGGCGGCGGAACCGCCGGGCCAGGTACACCTGGAGCCCGGCGATGGCCGCGACCAGGGCCAGCCCCGCGCCCAGCACGCGCAGCCGGCCGGCGAGGACGGACGCGCGCTCCTCCCGGTAGGCGGTCGTGACGCCGGCGGCCTCCTCGGCGGCCAGGTTGGACGCCCGGGGCAGCAGCTCCCGGGTCATGAGGGCGGTCGCCGTCCGGTACTCCCGGACGGCCTCGGGCGGCGGCGCCCCGGGGCCCGCCGCCGCGTCCATCGCCGCCTGGACGTGCTGGTCGTAGTCGTGGAGCCCGTTCAGCAGCGCCTGCACGGTCCGCATGCGGGCCCGGTCCGTCCGTCCGGTCCGGGCGGCGGCCAGCGCGGCGCGCTGGGCGTCCTCGCGGCGGATGTCGTACATGTACCGGGCGCCGCTGCGCTCGCAGCCGGCGCCCGCCGGCTCCGGCGCGCACAGCCAGTCGGCCTCGCCCCCGGCGAGCAGGACCCGGGTCGCCTGCGCGTCCATGTCGGTGAGCGCGAGGTACATGCCGCCGATGCGCTCCGCCAGGGGGCCCTCGCGCTCGCCGAGCGTCCGCACCCCCGCACGGGCGTCCCCGACCGCCGCGTACGCCGAGGCGGCCAGGACCGCCAGCGCCAGCAGGGCCAGGGCGGCCAGTGCCCGGACGCGACCCGCGACGGTGCCGACACCCCACGGCTTGACGGGCACGTCCGGCCCCCTCCAGATGCGACGCCGAGATCGCTTTCCAGTCTTGGGGCGCCGCCGGTCCCGGGCAAGACGACCGGCGTGCCCGGTTCCGGCCCGCCGAAATGCGGCGAATGACCTTGAACGGGCCCGTCCGGACGGGGGAGGCGGGTCAGTCCCAGCGGCGGGAGCGTTCGCGCTTGACGGCCGAGCGCCGCTTCTTGTTCTCCAGCCGGCGCTCGTTGAGGCCGCGCGGCATCTTCTTCGGGATGCGCTTCTTCGGCGGTGGTGCGATGGCATCGGCGAGGACCGACGCCAAGCGCGCGCGGGCGGCGTCGCGGTTGCGCACCTGCGACCGGTACTCCTCGGCGCGGATCGTCAGGACGCCCCGGACGAGCCGTCCCGCGAGGCGTTCGAGGGCGCGGGACCGGTAGGGCTCGGGGAGGGACGGCGACGCGGCGACGTCGAAGGAGAGTTCGGCGGCGGTCGCGCTGGTGTTGACGTGCTGCCCGCCCGGCCCCGAGGAGCGGGAGAAACGCCAGCGCAGCTCGGCCTCGGGGATCGAGACCGGGCCGCGGATCGGGATCGAGTCGGACATGCGGGTGATTATCCCCGCTGCGGGGTGATCTTGTCCTCCGGGTTTCCACGCATGCAAGCACTTACTTACACTGATCGCCATGACCGAGGGACTGTTCCGGGACGAGGACCTGATCCGGGTGATCACCCGCGAGGGCGCGCTCATCGCGGCGGGCGGGGCGGCGTCACTGCTGCAGACCGCCCACCCGCAGGTGGCCCAAGGGGTATACGACCACAGCTATACGCACGAGGATCCGCTGCGCCGCCTGCGCAACACCATGGGGTGGCTGTACGCGGTCCAGTTCGGCACGAAGGACGAGGCGGAGACGTTCAGCGCCCTCGTCTGGAAGGGACACGAGCAGGTCACCGGCCCGGGCTACCGGGCGAACGACCCCGACCTCCAGGTGTGGGTGGCCGCGACCCTGTTCGCCGTGGCCGCGCAGTTCTACCAGGCGCTCTTCCGCCGGAAACTGGACGAACGCGAGCTCGAGGAGTTCTACGGGCAGACGAAGGTCTACGCGACCGTCCTCGGCTGCCCGGAAGGGCGGATGCCCGAGACCTACCGCGCCTTCCGCGAGTACTACGCCGGGATGCTGCACACGATCAAGGTCAACGACACGTCGCGCGCCGTCGCCGACCAGGTGCTCAACCCGAAGCTGCCCGGCGGGATCCTGGCCGCGCCCGGCCTGGCCGCGATCCGGCTGCTCACCGTCGGGCTGATGCCCGCGCCGATCCGCGAGCAGTACGGCTGGAAGTGGAACGCGGCGCGGCGCCTCCGGTTCCGGCTGCTGCTCGGCGCGCTGTCGCTGGTGTACCCCCGCCTGCCGGTCCGGGTCCGGACCATCCCGCGCGACTACTACCTCGCCACCACCCGCACGATGCTCTCCAAGGTGCGGCACAAGCCCACCATCCCGGCCCCCGCCGAACGCGTCTGACGCATCCGCCCGCCGAATCCGCCCGCCGAACACGGGACGGCCGCGCGTCCCCGCTGGTAAGGGACGCGCGGCCGTCCTGCCGAGGGCGCTCCCGAGCCCGGCCCGGCCGGGAACGTCCTCCGACCGCGGCGCCGCCCGTCCGCCCGCTCCCCCCAGAGCTCCGGCCGGACGGCGCCCGCGGTCAGACCGCGGCCGCCGCGATGATCTTCGCGGCGGTCTGCTTCGCACTGTCGATCGGGATCGCGAACCCGAGGCCGATGCTGCCCGAGCCGCCGCCGGACGTGAGGATCGCGGTGTTGATCCCGATGACCTGCCCGGACGCGTTCACGAGCGCGCCGCCCGAGTTGCCCGGGTTGATCGGCGCGTCCGTCTGGATCGCGTTCTCGATCACCGTTCGCTCCTCCTGACTGAGCTCCTCCTGGAGGCCCGGCGGCAGCCAGGGCGCCTGCCGCTCGGGCCGGTCGCTCCCCTCGCTGACCTGCCGCCCGAGCCCGCTCACGATCCCCGACGTCACCGAGCCGTCCAGGCCGAGCGGGCTGCCGACGGCGAGCACCTGGTCGCCGACCGCGAGCCCCTCGGTGGTACCGAACGACGCCGGCTTCAAACCCGAGACGCCCTCCGCCTTCAGGACCGCGATGTCGTTCGTCCGGTCGGCGCCGACGACCTGCGCCCGCGCGGTGCTCCCGTCACTGAACTTCACCGCGACCTGCTGAGCCCCGTCGACCACGTGCGCGTTCGTGAGGATCGTCCCGTCCTCGCTCAGGACCACCCCCGAGCCGCCGCTGCTGCCCGCCCCCGACTGCGCCGTGATCGACACGACGCTCGGCAGCACGGCCGCCGCGACCGCCGACACCGAGCCGTTCGCGTTCGACGCGCCCGTGACGGCGGTCGGCGCGGACCGCGCGGGCTCGTCGGTCAGCGCGAGCGCCGCCGCGGCGCCGCCCGCGCCCGCGGCGACGGCGAGCGCCAGCGCGGCGGCGCCC